>DATFQP010000023.1:0-5900 GCA_035264145.1 Propionibacteriaceae bacterium | reverse complement strand
GACCACTAGGATCGCCGCAGAGCCAGGTTGGACCCGGCGGCCCCCGTAGCCCAACGGCAGAGGCAGGCGGCTTAAACCCGCTCCAGCATGGGTTCGAATCCCATCGGGGGCACACATCGGTGGCCCGGCTTCTTAACCGTTTCCAAGCGGGATGAAAGGGTGGGTAGTCGGCGTTGATCTACTATGGAAGTCCGGCTGAAGCCGGTCTGAACTCAGGAGGAACGTTAGATGTTGCGCAGTTCGAACCCGATCCTTTCCAAGCAGGACGCGTTCACACCCGCAGCTCCGCAGTACGGCACCCCATCCGGGGGCTATGGCGCTGATCCCTACGGTCGGCAGGGGTACCAGGGTTACCCCGGCGGACCCGGCTACGCACCCGTCCAGGCTCCCGAAGGGCGGATGACCTTCGACGACGTGGTGACCAAGACTGCCATCACCATGGCCGTCCTGATCGCCTCGGCTGCGCTGGCCTGGATGTTCGTGCCGCCCGCCCTTTACTTCCCGGCGCTCATCCTGTCTGCGCTGGTGGGGTTCGGCGTGGTTCTGCTGGTGGCGGTCCGGCGTAATATCTCGCCGGGTCTGGTGCTGGTCTACGCGGCGATCGAAGGCATCTTCATCGGCATGATCAGTAAGTACTTCGAGACCTATTACGAAGGCATCGTCGTGCAAGCCGTCATCGGCACGTTCGCCGCGGCCGGTGTGACCTTGGCTGCGTACAAGTTCTTCAACATCCGGGTCACCCCGAAGTTCCAGAAGATTGTCATCATCTCCACCATCGCTTTCGCCTTGGCCATGCTCGTCAACTTCGTGTTCGCGTTGCTGGGTGTGGCGACCCCACTGCGGGCCGGTATAACCGGTCCGGTGGGCCTGCTGGCCATCGGGGTGTCGCTACTGGGCGCGGTCCTGGCGGTGCTCAATCTGGTGCTCGACTTCGACTACATCGAGCAAGGCGTCGCCATGGGTGCACCGGCGAAGGAGTCGTGGCGTGGCGCGTTCGGGCTCACAGTGACCATGGTGTGGCTCTACGTTGAGCTCCTGCGCCTGCTGTCTTATTTGCGCAGGTAACCGAATCGGATCGAATCGACTGGGGCCGCCCTCCGAGAGGAGGGGCGGCCCTTAGTCGTTTCTGCACCTCCCACGACGGTGGCTAGAGTCGCTGCGTGAAGTACGTGAACTCGCTGATCGACCTGGTGGGAAACACGCCGCTGGTGAAGCTGTCGCGGGTAGCCCGGGATGTGAAGCCGCTGGTTCTGGCCAAGGTCGAGTACTTCAATCCTGGCGGGTCGGTCAAGGACCGGATCGCGGTGAAGATGATCGAAGCTGCGGAGCGGGAGGGCAAACTGAAGCCTGGCGGCACCATTGTCGAGCCCACAAGTGGCAACACTGGTGTCGGCCTCGCGATCGTGGCTCAGGCGAAAGGCTATTCGTGTGTCTTCGTTTGTCCAGACAAGGTCAGCGAAGATAAGCGCAACGTGCTCGCTGCGTACGGAGCTCGGGTTGTGGTCTGCCCCACAGCCGTGGAGCCGGATCATCCTGATTCCTACTACTCCACCTCTGATCGTCTCGTCCGGGAGATCGAGGGAGCGTTCAAGCCAGATCAGTACAGCAATCCGAACAACCCGGCCAGCCACTACGAGACCACCGGACCGGAGATCTGGGAGCAGACGGAAGGGAAAGTCACTCACTTCGTCGCTGGCATCGGCACCGGTGGCACGATCAGCGGGGCCGGCCGTTTCCTCAAGGAAGTCTCCGGCGGGCGGGTACAGGTGGTCGGTGCTGATCCCACCGGGTCGGTGTATTCCGGTGGTTCCGGTCGGCCGTATCTGGTGGAGGGAGTGGGTGAGGACTTCTGGCCCGCAAACTATGACCCAGCCGTTTGTGATCGAGTTCTCCAGGTCAGCGACGCGGATTCATTCGCGATGACGCGCCGGCTGGCCCGCGAAGAGGGGCTCTTGGTCGGTGGATCCTGCGGCATGGCTGCTGTCGCCGCGGTTGAACTGGCCGGCGAGATCGACGATCCACAGGCTGTGGTCGTGGTCCTGCTGCCCGATTCCGGAAGAGGCTACCTGACCAAGATCTTCAATGACACCTGGCTCACGCGTTACGGTTTTGCGCCGCGCCCACAGGATGTAAGGGTGGTCGGCGATGTGCTGCGGGAGAAGTCGGGTGCGCTCCCGTCACTCGTGCACACGCATCCGAACGAGACCATAGCCGAGGCTGTTGAGATCCTGCGGGAGTACGGAGTGTCCCAGATGCCCGTCGTGCGCGCCGAGCCGCCGGTGATGGCGGCCGAGGTGGTGGGTTCGGTGAGCGAACGAGGACTCTTGGGTGCGCTGTTCGGCCGCCACTCCCGGCCCGCGGACGCCGTCGAGTCGGTGATGGAGCCTCCGCTGCCGATGCTGGGAGCGACGGAGCCGGTCAGCGATGCCGTAGACGTCCTGGTTGACGGTGACGCGTTGCTCGTCCTGGACGACGGTCGTCCCGTGGGCGTTCTGACTCGGCAGGACCTGTTGAATGACATCCACTAGCCGAGCAAAGTCCTTCCGGCGCGGGTCCGTTCACTGAGGCTGGGTTTGCTGAGTGAGCAATTCCGAAAGCACGGCGCGCCAGTTCGGCGTCCAGCGCACTTTCGGCCAGGCGTCCAGCGCCACCCAGCGGGCCGATCGCGTGGTGCCTTCGGTGTCCAGGACCACCGGGTCGGTGGGCGCCTCGCACCGGCCGCGATAGACCAGCCGGACGGCGTGAAAGTCCTCGATCGCCCCTTGCGGGTTGCGGCCGATCCAGTGTGAGGTGTGCACCCGGGCCAGGTCTCCCAGAACAATCGCCTGGGAAGTCTCCTCGACCACCTCGCGGAGCACGGCTGCGCCGGGTTGCTCATGATCATCAAGGCCCCCACCGGGCATTCCCCAGCGACCGGGGATCGCCGTCCGGGCTGAGAACTGAGTGGCCAGTAGCCCCCGCGTCGAGAGCACGACAGCGTAGGCCGCAACTCGCTGTCTAACCAGTGGAGCAAGATCATCGGTGAGTACCAGACTCCGATCCTGACGCCGGCCCCTGGCCCGTGGGCGCGGCTCTCCGCCCAACGGCCGCACCATGATCGTCAACACCAGATCACCGGTCTGGTCACGGACCGCATCCAGCGGGCGTACCACGGCAAAGCCGCGATCATGAGCCAACACGGCCGGATCCGCACCATGATCAAGATAGACCTGGAAGCTGATCGTGCCGCTTTCGTCGACTCCAACTATGGTCATGCTTCGGCCCAGGTGACCGGCGCTCAGTGGCGGGTGGCAGTGATCATCAAGAAGCCGCCGGGCAGCGCGATGCCGGTGCCGTCGTGCCAGGGGCCCAGGCCCTCGATCAGTGCTGTCCTGGCCTCTTCGATGATCTCCTCGGGTTGTCCGACCAGCACTCCTTGCTCCGAATTCGATTCGATCAGACCCTCCACCGCCAGTTCTAGGGTGGCGGGTCCCCGAAGATAGAGCGGATCATGGCGCATGCTGCAGCGAACGTCCACCCAACCAGCGCCGACCAGCAGGTCGATGGTTTGTTGCTCCTCGCCCAGGCTGAAGGGTCCCTGGTCGTCCGGAATGGGCGTATAGACGGCCCGTCGCCGGTCCAGGACGGAGGTCAGAAGGCTATACGGCAGCGCGAAATACGGTGTGCGGTCGCGGTGTGGCCAGACCGAGGCCACCAGCCGGCCACCCGGCCTGCAGGCCGCGTTGAGGCGACGAAACGCCTGCTCGGGATCGGAGAAGAACATGATCCCGAACCGGGAGATGATCGCGTCGAATCCTTCTATCGGCAAGTCGTACTCGACGGCGTCGGCCACTACCCACTCAAGATTGGGCGCAGCAGATCGCGCACGGGCCGCGTCGATCATCTCCGGCGAGATGTCGATGCCGCAGGCCCACCCCTCCGGCCCGACGCGGTCTGCCGCTTCGATCGTCGTGGCACCTGCTCCGCAGCCGACGTCGAGCACTCGCTCACCGGGTTTCAAGTCGACAACAGAGAAGATCACCTCGGCGACCGGGATCAGGGGTGTTTCAATCACTGCCAGATGTGCCAGCCAGAACCGCGCCCGATCGGCGTTCCACCCATACGTCTGCTCAACCTCGGCCACGGCTGCGCCTGCCTTCCTCGATGGACATCGGTTCGGCCAGAGCTTTGGGAAGTTCACCGGTCAGGTAGTGCTGGAGGATCGGTCCGATGGCCGCCGCCACGTCGGCGGTACTCGGCGCGACCAGCGATGGCAGCTTGAGGACATACCGGCCGATGAGCACGCCGAGCACTTGGGAGGCCACCAGACCCGCACGCCGGGAGGCCTCGGTGTCCGGTACTTCCATGGTTCGCAGTATCCGACCGATCACTTCGAGGGTGAGGAACTCACTGATCGAGCGAGTCAGTCCGGGATCGGTCAGGGCGGTTCGGACGGCGCCCACCAAGGACGGCTGGAGGTCGGAATCCCAGACGCCGAGGATGGTTCGGATCAGGCGGTCTCCGAGCCCGTCCAGTCCACTGGCGGTGACGTGATCGACCAGGTCGGTCAGCAGGATCGGAATGTCTACGGTGGCGAGGAACAGCTGCTCCTTGGTGTCGAAATAGTGGTGCACGAGTGCAGCGTCCACGCCGGCCTCGGCCGCAATGCTGCGGACCGATGCACCGGCGAAGCCCTTGGCGGCGAACGTATGCCGGGCCGCGGTCAAGATCTCACCACGCGTGTCGCGATGACCGGGCCGGCGGCCTTTGGCGCTTCGCCGATCCGCCACGTTCCTCCTCTGCAGATTGGGCCGTGGCTGGCAGTTTCCGCCGGCCGCGGCAACGGTGTCAGTCTGTCAGGTGAGCGTGAGAACTCCGGTACGGTTGGGCCTCGTGATCAGCTGGCTGGCCTACACCGTGGTCGTCCTCTGCGGGGTCGCGATCATCTGGGGTTTGATCACCGCAGCTGCCGACAAGCCCCCCGGCAAGGCCCAGTTGGTATTCGCCGCTTTCCTCGAACTCGTCGTCATTGTGCAGACCGTGATCGCCAGTGCTGAACTTGCGCTGGGGTTCCGCCCCGCGGAGTTCGCGACCACCATCGGCTACCTGATCGGCATCGTGATCTTGATCCCGGTGGCGTGGTTCTGGGCCAATAGCGAGCGTACCCGGTTCTCCGGCGTCGTCCTCGCCGTTGCCGCCCTTGCGGTCCTCGGCATGACGCTGCGGCTGCTCATGCTGTGGATACCGCCGGTACTGCGATGAGCGACCCGCAGCCTCGACCGACCAACAGCGGTCCGGGCCGGGTCTTGGTCGCGGTCTATGGGGTATTCGCCCTGGCCGCCTGCTCCCGCGCGACTGTTCAGCTGGCGACGAAGTTCACCGAAGCGCCGCTCGCCTATGTGCTGTCCGCGGTGGCTGGGGTGATCTATGTCGTCGCCACCGTCACCCTCGCCCGCGGGACCCAGACATCACGGCGCGTCGCGTTGGCAGCGATCCTCATCGAAGCTGTGGGCGTGCTTGCCGTCGGGACTGCCAGCCTGCTCGATCCAGAAGCGTTCCCGAGTGCGACCGTGTGGTCCACGTACGGGATCGGCTACGGCTTCGTACCGCTCGTGCTGCCCTTCGTCGGTCTGGCCTGGCTGTATCGAACGAGGCCTCGAGCGTATGCGAGCTGATCGGAGCGTGCATGTGTCACGACCACAATCCCACGCTGTCGGCGGCCACGGGGACAGTCATGCGCCGATCCCTCCATACGGAGTACGCCATCAGCGCGCGATTCGGTGAGGTGGAGATCCTGCCGATCGAGGGCTTCAGCCTCTTCCGCTTCTACTGGTTCCGTTGACCACCGGGCAGCATCTCACCGGACTCCGGTCAGCCGACGAGATCGCTGTAGTCGGGGTGCCGCTCGAGCCATGAGCGGA
>DATFQP010000022.1:0-5134 GCA_035264145.1 Propionibacteriaceae bacterium | reverse complement strand
CACGGCGAATGCGCTGTTGTCGATAAACATCGACGGCAAGGCTCAGCTGGCGTTGCCCAAGCAGGTCCAGCGCGACCCGATCAAGCACACGATCGAGCACGTCGACCTGGTGATCGTCCGACAGGGCGAAAAGGTGACCGTCGACGTGCCGGTGCACGTCGAAGGCGAGGCGGCGAGCGAAACTCTCGTCGTCGTCGAACACTCCGCGGTGACGATCGAGGCAGAGGCGACACATATCCCTCAGTCGATCGTGATTTCGGTGCAGGACCTGGAGCCGGGTACCCAGATTCTCGCGGCCGATCTCTCGCTGCCTGAGGGCTCGACGCTCGTGCTCGACCCGGAGATCTTGATCGTCAACGTCACCGCCGCCCAGAGTGCCGAAGCCGCAGCCGCCGAACTGGCAGAAGCCGAGGCCGAGGCAGGTATGGAGCCCAGGATGGTCGAAGAGGCGGGTGGCGAAGCGCCGGAGACCGGTGCGCCGCCTGACACCTCGACGACTGAGGGCGCCTAACCCATCCGATCGTGGAGCCTTGGCTGATCGTCGGGCTCGGCAATCCAGGTCCGGCGTACGCGGCGCACCGGCACAGCATCGGATACGCCGTTGTCGACGAGCTGGCCCGCCGGATGGGGATTCGCTTCGGGGCGCCGCGCGGGCTGCGGGCTGAGGTGGCGGAAGGCCGGCTCGGCCCGATCGGACCGCAAGCCCGGCGGGTGGTCCTGGCCAAGTCGCGGACGTTCATGAACGAGACCGGCGGTGCGGTCGCCGGACTGCTGAAGTATTTCAAGATCACTCCGGACCGGCTGGTGGTGGTGCACGACGAGCTGGACATCGAGCCGGGTCAGCTGAGGAACAAGTTCGGTGGCGGGGACAACGGCCACAATGGACTGAAGTCGATCCGAAAGTCGCTCGGCACCGGCGACTTCTATCGTGTCCGGTTCGGAGTGGGCCGCCCACCCGATCGTCAGGATCCGGCCGATTTTCTGCTCAGCAACTTTTCGGCCAGTGATCGGGACTTGATCGCCGGAGAAGTGGCGCGCGCGGCCGACGCCGTCGAGTCGCTGCTCACCGTTGGCCTCGATCGCACCCAAACCGCCTACAACTCCTGACAGCGGTACCCCTCAACGACTTTGAGCCCCGAAGACCGTCCTTGACCCCGAAGGAACGGGCTCAAGGACAACCTTGAGGATCGAGGTCAACGAAACGAAAGGGCTAGGTAGGTTGGGTCGGTGAGCCTTGCGGGACTTGTTGATCTGTTGATCGAAGACCCCACCATCGCCGAGACCATCGGTGAGGCACGCTCGCGCGCCCTTCGGGCCCTGGACATCACGGCTCCAGCGCCGATGCGCCCGCTGATCGCTGCCGCGCTTGCCGCGTCGGAGGATCGCGGAGGAGCAGGTCAACCGGTGTTGCTGGTCACCCCCACGTTTCGCGAGGCCGAGGAGGTCACGGCGGCCCTCTCATCGCTCGCCGGCGAGGAGCAGGTTGCGTACTACCCGGCCTGGGAGACTCTGCCACACGAGCGGCTGAGTCCTCGTTCGGACACGGTGGGTCGCCGGCTGGCCGTCCTGCGCCGGCTCGCCGGGCGCGCCGACCAGCCGCCGCCGAAGATCATCGTCGCTCCCATCCGCAGCGTCCTGCAACCGCAGGTCAAGGGTCTCGCCGATCTTCGTCCGGTGCGGCTCTCGGTCGGATCGGAGGTCGACCTCGCCGAGCTGGGCCAAGCCCTTGTGGACGCGGCGTACGTTCGTGTCGACCTTGTGGAGCGACGCGGCGAATTCGCAGTGCGCGGCGGTATAGTCGACGTCTTCCCGCCGACCGAAGAGCATCCCGTACGGATCGACTTCTTCGGCGACACCGTCGAGGAGATTCGCTACTTCTCCGTCGCCGACCAGCGCTCCAGCGAGCTGACACTTGCCGAGATCACCGCCTCGCCCTGCCGGGAGCTCCTGCTCACCGACGAAGTCCGGGCTCGCGCAGCGGCACTGGCTCAACAGCATCCAGAGCTGATCGAGATGCTCGACAAGATCGTTCAGGGTCACGCGGTCGACGGTATGGAGGCGCTATCACCGGCGCTGGTCGACGGCATGGAGCTGCTGGTCGACATCGTGCCGTCGGACACCGTCGTGTTGATCTGCGACCCGGAGCTGGTTCGGGGGAGAGCTATCGAGCTCGTGAAAACGAGCGAGGAGTTCCTCCGAGCGTCGTGGGCGGCGGCCGCCGGCGGTGGGCAAGCGCCGATCGACCTGGGTGCATCCGCGTACCAGCCGCTGTCTGACGTCCGGCAGGCGGCCATGGCTCGCGGGCTGCTGTGGTGGACGCTGTCGCCGTTCAGTGCCGGTCCTTCGACCAACCCCGCCCCCGAGAGGGGCGGCGGCTTCGGGCGCGAAGTGCGCACTGAGGATGGTGAGCTGATCGACTTCTCCGAGCAGGTGGATACCACCGGCGTGAAGTCCCGCACGATTCAGGGCCGGGTCGCCGAGACCTATCGAGGCGACACTGAGGCGGCGGTGGCGCACATCATGGAGCGGATCCGGTCGGGTTGGCGGGTCGCCGTCGTCGCCGAAGGTCGGGGCACCAGTCAACGGCTCGCCGAGGTGCTCACCGAGCGGGAGCTCCCGATCCGGCTCGTCGACCGGTTGGACGATGTCCCGGAGGTGAGCATCGCCACCCTCGTCACCGGCGAACTCAGCCACGGGTTCACGGCGGACGCGGTGCAACTAGCCGTGCTCACTGCCCGAGATCTGTCGGGGCAGCGGGCAGCGGACAAAGCCAGCCGCCGGATGCCCGCTCGCCGGAAGAACCAGATCGATCCACTGGAGTTGGTCTCCGGCGATCCCGTCGTGCACAGCCAGCACGGCGTGGGCCGCTATATCGAGATGGTGCAGCGGCCGGTCGCGGGATCGGTTCGCGAATACCTGGTGATCGAGTACGCCCCTTCCAGACGCGGCCAGCCGGGCGACCGGCTCTACGTGCCGATGGACTCACTCGACCAGGTCACCCGATACGTGGGGGGTGAGAACCCAACGCTGGACAGGATGGGCGGAGCCGATTGGGCCAAGCGGAAGGGTCGCGCCCGCAAGGCGGTACGCGAAATCGCCGCCGAGTTGATCAAGCTTTACGCTGCCCGGCAGGCAACCCGGGGTCATGCCTTTTCGCCGGACACCGCCTGGCAGCGCGAGCTGGAGGACGCTTTCAGTTTCGTCGAGACCCCGGACCAGCTGGCGGCCATCGAAGAGGTCAAGCGGGACATGGAACGGGTCGTGCCGATGGATCGGTTGATCTGCGGGGACGTGGGATACGGGAAAACCGAGATCGCGGTACGGGCTGCTTTCAAGGCCGTTCAGGACGGCAAGCAAGTGGCAATCCTGGTGCCGACCACGCTTCTCGTCCAGCAGCACCACGCCACGTTCGCCGATCGCTACGCCGGATTCCCGATCAACGTCGCACCACTCAGCCGGTTCCAAAGCGACGTCGAAACACAGGCGACGGTAGAAGGGCTTGGCGACGGCCGGGTCGACGTGGTGGTCGGCACGCATCGGCTCCTGTCGGGGGACATCTCCTTCAAGGATCTCGGCCTGGTGATCGTTGACGAGGAGCAGCGCTTCGGTGTCGAGCACAAGGAGCAGCTCAAGCGGCTACGGACCCGCGTCGACGTGCTAGCGATGTCTGCGACGCCGATACCGAGAACCTTGGAGATGGCGGTCACGGGCATTCGCGAAATGAGCACCATGGCCACGCCTCCGGAAGAGCGGCATCCCGTGCTCACCTTCGCAGGTCCGTACGATGAGGCCCAAGTGACAGCGGCGATTCGCCGCGAGCTGCTTCGAGAGGGCCAGGTCTTCTACGTGCATAACCGGGTGCAGAGCATCGACAAGACCGCCCGGCGCATCGCCGAGCTGGTACCCGAGGCCCGGGTCGTCACCGCGCACGGCCAAATGAGCGAGCAGCGGCTGGAACAGGTCATGATCGACTTCTGGGAACGCCGTGCTGACGTGCTGGTCTGCACCACCATCGTGGAGGCTGGGTTGGACATCTCCAGCGCCAACACGCTGTTGATCGAACGCGCGGATGTCCTCGGACTCGCCCAGCTGCATCAGCTTCGCGGGCGGGTCGGCCGCGCGCGCGAACGTGGCTATGCATACTTCCTCTATCCGCCGGAGAAGCCGCTCAGCGAAACCGCTCATGATCGATTGGCCACGATCGCCGCCCATAGCGACCTTGGGGCTGGCATGGCGGTCGCCATGAAAGACCTGGAGATCCGCGGGGCAGGCAACCTGTTGGGCGGTGAGCAATCCGGCCACATTGCCGACGTTGGCTTCGATCTCTACATCAGGCTCGTCGGTGAGGCGGTGGCCGAATTCCGCGGTGAGGACACCGAGCCGGAGCCGGAGATGCGGATCGAGCTGCCAGTCGAAGCGCACCTGCCGACCGATTACGTTGAGTCGGAGCGACTACGGCTCGAGATGTACAAGCGCCTTGCTGAAGTGCGCAGCGAAGCCGACGTCAAGGGTGTGGAGGCCGAGCTTGCGGACCGCTACGGACCATTGCCGCCGGCAGTGGACAACCTGCTGGCCGTGGCACGGTTCCGGCTGCTTGCCAGGTCGGCGGGCCTGACCGAGATCGTCTCCCAAGGCAACTTCATCCGCTTTGGGCCGGCGCGGTTGGCCGAGTCGCGGCGTCTGAGACTCCAGCGACTCTATCCGCGCAGCGTGGTCAAGGAGGCAGCGGAGATTGCGCTTGTGCCGCGACCGACGAGCTCCCAGATCGGCGGAGATCCGATCCGGGACGCAGCCTTGTTGGCCTGGTGTACCGCGTTGGTCAATGAGGTCTTCGATGTCGCCGACACGCAAGACCGGCTTCGACCGGTGTCATAGGATCGCTCGCGGCTCCATCTCGAGAACGGATCGTCAATGGCTTCGCTCCGCACCCGGCAGGTAGGACGGGCAGGTATCGCCGGCCTGGTCTTGGTAGCGCTGACGGTCAGTGGTTGCTCGAACGCCGAGCCCAGTGTCGTCGCTTACGTGGACGAGGCTCGGATCACGCAACGGCAGGTGGACGACGCTGTGAACGCCATCTCCGGAACACTTGAAGAAGGGCAGCGAGTGTCCAGCCAGGCGGTCGTCAACGCCATGA
>DATFQP010000021.1:0-7305 GCA_035264145.1 Propionibacteriaceae bacterium | reverse complement strand
ATGGCGGCGCCGAGGTGCGGCGACTGCTGCGCCGGCTCCTGATGGGGCGGGTCGGCATCTTCTGGTACGCCGCGATCGTCGCACTGCCAGCACTGATGGTGTTCGCCGTCTGGGTGAGCACCCTATTCGGCATCCCGGCTCCGGTTGTGGTGGCGACCATCGCGGGGACGCTGTCATTATTCCTGTTCTCGATCTTCCCGGGCAGCGCGCTGGGCGAAGAGCTCGGGTGGCGCGGCTTCGCTCTGCCACGGCTCCAGGGACGACGCAGCGCCGTGGCCGCCAGCCTCATCGTGGGCTCCGTTTGGGGGGCCTTCCACTTCCCACTATTCCTCCTCGGATTCCCGACCCGGCCGCTCGCCCTGTTCCTCCCGTTCGCCATCAGCTGCGTAATCATGTCGATCTTCTACACCTGGATGTACAACGGGACGGGCGGCAGCCTGCTGATCGTCGTTCTCCTCCACGCCACCACGAACCTGCCGCAAAGCGTTGTTTACGCGCCGCTCGGAGACCACGTCGTGTCCGTGTACTGGCTCCTAGACGCGCTGCTCGCCATCATCGCTGTACTCCTGATCGCGAGCACTGGAGCGGCGACGCTGTCACGCACTCACCCAAAGCAGACCGCGACGCCCTGACTCTGCATGGCAAGGCCGGGGTCCCCACCCTGTCCGGGTGGGACCTCCTGCGGCTTCATCTCGTCGACTGGTCGGCCGGGCGACAACTACAAAGTGCAGCAGCCGAGTGCAGCAACAACCTGGGCTAGCGACCGATCGGAGACGCAGCTCTCTGCGCAGCCGGACGCCTGGACGGTGGTCAGCGAGGCGCCGTGAGCTAGCTTGCAAGCAGGGGCTACCGAAACCCACCGTCGCTGCAGGCTGACCACCGTGCGCACCCTTGTCGAGAGCCGCTACGCCAAATATGTGCGCAACTCGGTAAGCCGCGACCGACGAACCACCCTCTGAGTAGGCCAATGTCACAGCGCGAGCCCCCCTCTGGAGGCGGGGAGCGGAGGTTGGAATCCCCCCAGGCGCCGCTGGAATGGCGAGGAAGCGTTCAAGATCATCAGTTTGGTGTTCGAAGATGCCGGCCGGGACGACGGGCCGATCATGGTCATGATGCCCTCATCCTCATCGACCTCCCGATGGGTGATCGTCCGGCCTGAGATGTCGGAGAGCTCTGAGCCAGCTCGTCGAACGTCCAACAGGGACTACTGAAGTCGTAGCTTCCGCCAAGTTGATTTTGCCAGTCAGCACGACTGGGCGGCCTCGGCGAGGTCGGCTCGGAGAGCCGTATTCAGTGTCCCCGGAGTTTTCGCCGCTGGTGGCGTGCGGTCTCGGTCAGTCAAAAGGGTGGCAGCAGCGGTGGGCGAAGGTGCCACCACCGTCCGCCTGATCCACGCATACCTTGCCGGCGAGTATGCCTGACACTGGCCGCCTAAGTTCTTTGATGCCCTGGGCGGGTGCTGTTCAAGGCCAATGTTGCCGCGTCGGAGACCTACAACACCGCGCTGGAGCAGCACCTACGCGACAGCTTAGGTGTGCGGTTCGCTGAACGGCCGGGCACCGATCCGGCGAAGCGGCCATCCGGGAGATTGTCGGTGTCGACCCGCGACTGAATCAGCGTTGGTCGACCCGCCGTGCCCACATCGAAGCCCGCCGCGGCGAGCTGGCCATCCAGTTCCAGCATGATCATGGCCGGCCGCCGACACCGGTCGAAGCGTTGCATCTGGCGCAGCAGGCGACGTTGGAGACCCGCGACGCCAAACACGCACCCCGATCCCTCGCTGAGCAACGCACAACCTGGCTTAGCGAGGCCGCAGCAGTGCTGGGCGGACGTGGCGCCGTCGCGGCGATGGTGCGGACGGCGCTGGCACCGCCTACTGAGAGCACCACGATCGCCGACGCCCGCTGGGTCGCACAGACAGCCGATCACATCTTGGCTGTGATGGAGAACAGCCGCTCCACCTGGCAGGTGTGGCATGTCCGGGCCGAAGCGCTAAGACAGGTCCGCACCAGCGACGTGCCCGCTGAACATGCCGCTGCACTGGTAGACCTGCTGGTCGATGAGGTGCTCGATCGCCGCTCTGTTGCCCTCGTCGCGCCGGCTGACAACGTCGAGGAACCGGAGGCGTTGCGGCGGGTCGACGGCTCATCGATCTATACGGTGGCCGGCGCCTCCCTCTACACATCGACAAGAATCCTCGATGCCGAGGCCCGTCTCGTCGCCGCGGCCGAACGTCGCGATGGTGCGTCCGTCGAGCCGACGGCGGTGGATCTGGCCCTGCTCGAAATGGCAGCGAACGGGAACGCCCTCGATGCTGGACAGGCTTCGCTGGTCCGCCAAATGTGTACCTCCGGGGCACGTCTGCAGCTGGCGATTGCCCCCGCCGGCGCCGGGAAGACGACCGCCATGCGGGCCCTGACCCTGGCCTGGACCCAAGACGGCGGTCAGGTGATCGGTCTGGCCCCTTCGGCTGCCGCGGCCGCTGTCCTCGCCGAGCAAACCGGCATCCGCACCGACACCCTCGCCAAACTCACCTGGTCACTTGACCATGGCGAGCTGCCGGACTGGGCGGGAGCGGTCGGGCGGTCAACCTTGTTGATCATCGACGAAGCGGGCATGGCGAACACCCTCTCCGTCGACACTGCCGTCCAGTTCGCCATGAGTAGCGGTGCAAGTGTGCGACTTGTCGGAGATGATCAACAACTCGCCGCGATCGGCGCCGGCGGTGTCCTCCGCGACATCCAGCAGAGCTACGGCGCGCTCCGCCTCGGCGAGCTGCATCGCTTCACCGATCCCGCCGAAGCCGCAGCATCGCTCGCCCTCCGCGAAGGCAAACCAGAGGCACTCGACTTTTACCTTGATCACGGCCGCGTACATGTTGGCGACCTCGCCACCACCACCCAGGATGCCTTCGCGGCTTGGGTATCCGACCGAGCAGCGGGGCTCGACACGATCATGATCGCCCCCACCCGGCACCTGGTCGCCGAACTCAACCGCCGCGCCAGAGTGCATCGTCTCGATCACTCCCCCGCCGCATCTGAGGTGGCCTTGGCCGACGGAAACCGGGCCAGCATCGGGGACGTGATCATCACCCGGGCCAATGACAGGCGGCTGTGCCTCAATTCCACCGACTGGGTCAAAAACGGCGACCGCTGGACCATTACCCAGGTCGGCAAACAAGGCGACCTGACAGTACGGCACACCCGCAGCCACCGCACGGTCCGGCTGCCCGTCGACTACGTCAGTACCTCCACCGGCCTCGGCTATGCCACCACCATCCACGCCGCTCAAGGCATCTCCGCCGACGTCATGCACGGCCTCCTAACCGGGCAGGAGTCACGGCAACAGCTGTATACGATGCTCACCCGCGGACGAGCGGCCAACCACCTCTACCTAGTGGTAGTTGGCGATGGTGACCCGCACACTCTGATTCGTCCCGACACGGTTGCACCACGGACCCCAACCGAAGCCCTGCAGCGGATCCTCGCGCGCGACGAGGCGCCCATCTCCGCCAGCACCCTGCTGCGAGAG
This sequence comes from Propionibacteriaceae bacterium, assembly GCA_035264145.1. Taxonomy (GTDB): domain Bacteria; phylum Actinomycetota; class Actinomycetes; order Propionibacteriales; family Propionibacteriaceae; genus Microlunatus. The sequence continues at coordinate 3,774 of DATFQP010000021.1, read as the reverse complement.
CTGAGCGAACCGGCGGGCCGACTCTTTCAAGCTGTCCAGCGCTACACCGACGCGCTCAAGGTCGCAGCCGAGCAGCTCGTCGGACCCCGGATCGTTCACACGCTCCACGGCCAAGCCGACCAGATCGTCCCCGGACTCACCAGCGAGCCGTCCTGGCCGACCCTCAGAGCACAGCTGCTCGCGTTGGCGGCTGAGACCGGTGAGCATCCGCTCATCCACCTGCACACGACCGCCGCCGGACGCGACCCTCAGACCGCGGCAGACATGGCCGCCGTCCTCGACTGGCGTCTCCCCGAGCTGGCGCCCGCCGGTCCAGGGCCGCTGCCCTGGCTGCCCGGCATCCCCGAGAAGCTCCATGAGCATCCTGCCTGGGGCGACTTTCTGACAAAGCGGTCCCGATTAGTGGCCGACCTCGCCCAAGAAATTCGAGATCACGCCTGCCAGGAGGACGCCCAGCCGGTCTGGGCCGCGCCGGGAAGCTACCCAAGCACCGCCCTCGTCGGCGAAGTCGCGATATGGCGGGCCGCCAACGGCGTCGATCAGCGGGACCCCCGACCAACCGGAGGCGTCCAGCTCGAGACAGCCCCTACCCTGTGGCAACAGCACCTCGACCGAGCGGTCGCCCGTCTTAATGACCTGCCGGGGAATGCGCAGCGCCAAGGACGTCGGGCAGCTCGCACCACACATGATCGCAACTACGGCGAAAGCCAACGCCCCTATCAAGCATCCGGACGGCGTCCAAGCGGGCCGTCCAGGCCCGGTCGCTAGCGTCACCGCAGTCGTGAAATTTGTGACCCTCGGGAATGAAGTTGCAGCGACGCATCTGACCGGGAGCCGCCGTTACTAGTTGGGCGCGGCGATCATCGACATGACGACATCACCCCTACGGGATTGCAACCCGTTCAGACTCAGAGGTTTGCCGGGCATCGCAGGTTGTAGGACGAAATAGTCGCCTGCGCGTGATCACCGGACAACCAAAACTCTCCTTAAGGACGTGGAGCCGTCATCCACAGACGAACGCTCCGCTAGCGCCCGGGGTCTAAATGTGACATGGATGGAGACGATCGGTTGATGGGAGTGGAGGAGGGCTTGGTGTCTCGGAACTGGCTCGCGATGCCAATACATCGATGGCGCTGCAGTCGAGTTGACTGGCGACGAGTCGGGCATCCCAGGGCCCGGATGACCAGGCCATCCATTGGTCGGAGGTCGGCGGTCAGGGGCAGTGCAACCAACTCGGGCCCAGGCTCCGACCACCACATGAAGCGCGAACAGATTCCCGGCACCGGAGGAAAGCAAGATGATCATGGAGCAACTGCTAACCACCGAGGAGCTTGCGAAGCGGATGCGCGTCAATCCGTCGACGGTTCGGCGGTGGCGTCTGGACGACGTCGGCCCTCCCTATCTCCGTGTCGGCACGGTCTACCGCTATCCGGCTAGCGCCGTGGAGGCATGGATTGCGGAGAGCGTTCGCGGCAGCATCGCGTCATGACTGAGGAGCCGATGCCGCCGCTCGGGGTGCGCTTGACTGTCGACGTGCAGGCCCGTGAGGGTGCGCGAGGAACGACGTACTACGCGCGGGTTCGGTGGACGCATCCAGTGACGCATCACCGTGAGGGCGTGAAGCGCACGCACGGATCTCTCCAAGAGGCGCGGGCCTGGGTCGAGCGCCTGGAGGGTGCCGCCCGAACGGGTGTCGACCCAGGTCAGCCCCTCGCCGACTATGTCGCCCAGCTGGGAGATCGGTGGGCCCGCGGTATCGATCCCACGTCGACGCTGGATCCGTACTCGGCGGGACTGCGCAAACGCGTGCTGCCCGCGCTCGGGCACCTCCCGGTGTCGATGATGTCGGCCGGGTTGATCGATCGGGCCATCGACCAATGGGAAGCGGCGTACGGTCGTTCCACGGTTAAGAACACGATCGCGGCTCTGGTGCGCTGGTGCTGGATGAGGCGGTGCGCGATGGGCTGCTCGTGCGCAACCCCGCAAAAGATCGGGCTCGGCGGCGTGTCGTCGGTCGGTCTGCCCCGCCGATGGCGGCTCAGGAGAGTCCACGCGATCTCGCCTTGCCGAACGTCGACACACTGAGCCGGCTGGTCGAGGAAGCCGTGGAGAGGGGTGGTCATCAGACATGGGGTGATTGCGTGATGATCTTGGCAACGACGGCGTTGCGGATTAGTGAGGTCGCCGGACTGCAGGTGGGTGACGTCGACCTCCTTCGTGGGCTGCTGACCGTGCGGAGGCAGACGTACCCCGGCCGCGGCGGCCTGGTCACCAAGGAGACCAAGGGCCGGCGGCGTCCGGTGCCAATCATCGAGCCGCTGCGCGCGACGCTGGAGCGACTTACGGTGGGCAGGGCCAGGGATGCTCGTCTGCTGGTTGGTCCTCGTGGAGGGGTGATCACGACTGCGACCCTGCGCGATGCGACGGGGTGGGACGAGTTGGTTGATGATCTTGGGCTGGCTGGCCTCGTGCGGCACGGGTTGCGACACACGGCGCTGACCTGGATGGCCGACGCCGGCGTCGAGTTGCACCTTCTCCAGCGCGTCGCTGGCCATCAAGACCCAGCGGTGACGAGCCGTTATCTCCACCCGGATCACCAGGCCGTGCTCGATGTCGGGGCGGCGTACTCGCGCTGGTGGGCCCAATCTGGGCCCAACTCCCCGGCGCTGAGGCTAGTCGAGGATGGGCCGGTGGCCGGATGAACGCGGCTCTGATCAGGTGTGATAATCCGACATTGACTTGTCGGGCTGGCGAGATTTGAACTCGCGACCCCTTGACCCCCAGTCAAGTGCGCTACCAAGCTGCGCCACAGCCCGTTGCTCTGCCTGATCAGCAGCAGCCACGAGGGGGAACTCTACTAGACGGATGATGGGTCGGAACCAACTGATTCATGCACCTCGGCTGTGAACACATTCAACTGCCCAACGCCCTCCCATTGGGCAGACTTGGTGACGTGGCCCGTTGGGCCCTGTCCGCGTTGGGCGGGAGTTCGGATCGGCCAACCAGGCGCACACCTGTGTGCCCGGAATTACCGTCGACGAGCTGCTGACTCGACATCCCGCCTGGGTCGCCGATATCTACACGGCGGTCATTGATCGGCTTCGCCAACTCGGGCCGATCTATGAGGACGCGGTTAACGTGGGGGTTTTCCTCAAGAGCGATCGCAAGATCGCCTACGTCCGCCCCAAGTGAATGATGCGCCCGCCACGATACCCATCCGAGGCACGTCAGGTCGGCAGCGCGCCGTGTACGGTCTGTGCAGCTCCTACTCTGCCTGTTGGAGCGGGTTGACGATCCTCAGATAGCTCGTGCGCTAGCGACCGGCTCGGACCGCATTCTGCACGTGATCAATCTGACAAGCCCTGAGCAAGTCGATGATCAACTCGGCCAGCGGCTCGAGCTGTCCTATGACTTCAAACACTGACGGAGTGCGCCCTGGAAAGTAACCACACATGCGTACGACTGCGCCCGACATGCCAGGGAGACGGCCCTTGGTGGTCACTTGTCAGTTAGCCCTGCGGAATGTCCACTGCCTTCAGCGGCCCTTGCGCTTCTCACGGGCACGAACCTGGACATGGACGGGCGTTCCGAGGAAGCCGAACTCCTCTCGCAGCCTCCGCTCGACGAACCGCAGGTAGCCGGGCTCGACCTGACCAGAAGTGAACAGCACGAAGGTCGGCGGACCTGTCTGAGCTTGAGTCCCGAACAGAATGCGCGGCTGCTTACCGCCACGGACAGGATGTGGATGAGCAGCGACGATGCGGCCGAGGAAGG
>DATFQP010000020.1:0-2209 GCA_035264145.1 Propionibacteriaceae bacterium | reverse complement strand
CCATGTCGAATAGCGCCACGTGATCGTGCTCCCGGAGTGCCCGGCGCTCCTCGTCGTTGAACGCCAGCCAAGTGCTGCGCTCGTCATCTGTGCAGTTCAGGATCTTGTTGGCCATCTGCCGTTCCCACCAGGTCACCGTCTTCGCAGGGTCCGTACGGTAGCGCTCGACCAGCTCAGGATCGCGGTCGACGGTGAAGAGGAACTTGTCCAGCAGGTATTTGCTCATTCCACCGCCCCATTCGGGTACCACGTGAAGTACGCCTCCATGGTGTGAAACAGGTCGAGGGTGTCGACATGGTCCGCGCTGACTCCCTCGCCGGCAACCCCCATCATCAACATGAAATCCATGAAGCCGTGGGTCGCATTGCCGGGAGTGTGCAGACTCTCCAGAGTCACTTCCGCCAGACACCCTTTGAGATCCCCGGTGGCGATCCACTCCACGGCCTTCCGGTCGAACTCGGGGTCCGGTCCATGCGGCCCGAACTGACGCGGGCCGCCGAGCTCGAGAGAGAGATGTCCGGTGCCGATGATCGCGACTCGAACGTCGGACGGCCAGCTTTCCACGAGTTCCCGGACGGTGTAGCCGAGTTCGACGAACCGGCGCGGTTGCGGCATCGGAGGAGCGAAGATATTGGTGTAGATCGGCACGATCGGCAGGTCGGCCTGCGGCCGCAGCGTGATGATCGGGCACGTGATGCTGTGGTCGATGCGCAACTCGTTGCTGAACGCCAGATCGAAGTTCCTGTCCAGCCCGTTGCGAAGGATGTGCGCGGCCAGGTCCTCATGCCCGCGCAAGGTCATCCTCGGCAGGCCGAACTCGCGTTCCTCGTTGTAGAAGTTGCCGTCGAAGAACGGTGCCTTGCCAACCAGGAACTGCGGCAGGTTGTCCAACCAGAACTGATGGAAATGATCACTGCCGATCATCACAAGGACGTCCGGTCTGGCCCGCGTGAGCGTCTCCCGGAAGCGCTCTATCTTCGCCACCCATTCGTCGGCGAAGGGCGGCCTGTCCGAGCCCGTTGACGTGCTCGCCCGGTAGTAGAAGGGATGGTGGGTTGAGGCGATCACCGCGGCGATGGTAGCCATGCGCACGCTCCTCCTATTGCTGATCGTGATCTGGGGCGACATAGGTCGAATTGCCGTCGACCGTGCGGTAGACGTCCATGCCGATCGGTCGCCGGCGCTCCTCGGCCAGCTGACCGAGCAGACCGGCGGCTCGGGCTAGCAGCGCGAAGCCGCGCAGCAGCTCAACAGGTAGGCCGAGATCGGCCAGCGCCGCACCGCAGACACCAGCCCCGTTCAGGGGTAGACGACGGCCCAAAACTTGATCATGGACCCGCCCGATCGCCTCGAACAGCCTCAGGTGCGGTCCGCGCAACCCTTCGTCGGTCGCAATCTTGATCAAGACCGGCGTCCGCGGGTCTTCCTCCTTGTGCACCGGATGGCCCAGGCCTGGCACATACCGCCCTTCCGCACGGGTGGCGCGCACCGCGTCCAAGGCGAGCGCATCCCAGCCAGCGTCGCTGGTCGGGAGTTGGCTTGAGTGCCCTGTCAGAGCCGCATGCAGGTACATTCCGCTGTCCTCGGTCACCCCGAGGAACCGCGACCCACCACCCAGCAGGCCGGCGGCCAGCGCACCTTGGAGCGAATCCGGAGCGGACAGGTAGGTCAATCGTGCGGCGATAGCTGTCGGGGTGAAGCCGTGGTCGGCCAGCGCCACCAAGACCGCCTCGAACACCCGGACCTCAGAGGGTGTCGGGCGGCGCAACGCCACCAGCCAGAAGGCGAGTTCACCGAAGCCAACCTGACCCATCAGGTCGCGGGCCACGTCTCGGCCGAGCAAACCGATGTGGTCGGCATCTGAGGTGCCGAGTGAGGTCGGGAACTTGGGAGCGGGCTCTGTCATCATTCCTCGGGATGGGCTAGCCAGGCACGGATCTCGGCCCCATGCTCGTCCAGCCTTGGAGGTGGATAGCGATAATCGGCCGGAGTCTCGGACAGGGTGATGGGATGACGGACAGACGGAACCGCCGAACTCCCTGCCCCAACCACGACCACGGGGTCCAGGCCGATCTCCTCCGCGAAAGCCACCCCGACATCGACGGTGTTGATCGGACCGCACGGCACGCCAGCCGCGATGATGTCGCGGAACCACTCCTGCTTCGTCCGGGTCTGAAGCTTGGCCACGAGCAGCGGCCGGAGCTGATCG
>DATFQP010000019.1:0-8849 GCA_035264145.1 Propionibacteriaceae bacterium | reverse complement strand
GATCCGATCATGGACCGGTCAAACCGGCGACGACGACTTCTTCGCCGGCTTGGTCGCGCAAGCCCCCGACGACCTCCCGGACTCCCTGCAGTCCGAACTCCTGGCCGCCGCTGACCAGGGCCGGACCGCCTTCGACGACTTTGCGACCTGGTTGGGTGCCGAGCTGGCGCCACTCGCTCCCAGCTTGGATGCCGTCGGTGAAGAACGCTATGCCCTCGACTCGCGCTACTTCCTCGGCGCGGTCATCGATCTCGAGGAGACCTACGCGTGGGGCTTCGATGAGCTGCACCGGATCCAGAACGAGCAGCGGACCATCGCCGAGGACCTGATCGGCAGCCCGGACATCCAGGCGGCGTGTACCGCGCTGGACAACGATCCCAGGCGGCAGATCCACGGTGCCGAAGCCTTTCGGGAGTGGATGCAGCAGCTCGCCGACCGTGCGGTACGTGAGCTGTCCGGCATCCATTTCGACATTCCCGATCCCATCAAAAGGATTGAGTGCTGTATCGCCCCCACCCACGACGGGGCCATCTACTACACCGATCCCACAGAGGACTTTTCCCGGCCGGGCCGCATGTGGTGGGCGGTACCCTCCGGCATCGACGCGTTCTCGACGTGGAAGGAGGTCACCACCGTCTTCCACGAAGGAGTGCCCGGGCATCACCTGCAGATCGGTCAGAATGCCTATCGCTCCGACCTGTTGAACCGGTGGCAGCGGAAACTCTGCTTTTGCTCCGGCCACAGTGAGGGTTGGGCCTTGTACGCCGAGCGCCTGATGGATGAGCTCGGCTACCTGGAAGGCGGCGATCGGATGGGCATGCTCGACGCTCAAGCCTTCCGAGCCATCCGGGTGATCATCGACATCGGCATGCACCTGCAGCTGCAGATACCGCAGAACAACCCGTGGAAGTTCCGTCCTGGTGAGCGCTGGACTCCCGCCGCCGGCTTCGAGTTCTTGACCGCCAACTGCTCCGGTGACGAACCGACGCTGCGCTTCGAACTCGACCGCTATCTCGGCTGGCCCGGTCAGGCCCCGTCGTACAAGGTGGGTGAGCGGATCTGGCTGGAGGCCCGAGAGGAGGCGCGCCGCCGCAAGGGCCAAAGCTTCGACCTTCGCCAGTTCCACGCCGACGCGCTCAATCTTGGGGCGCTCGGGCTTGATCCGCTGCGCGCCGCGCTCGCGCGAATCTGACCTCAATGGCGGAAGGGGTCCGGCTGATTCTGGCCTCAGCATCACCGGCCAGGCTGCGTACGCTGCGGGCGGCCGGTCTCGCCCCCGAGGTCGTCGTTTCGGGCATCGACGAAGCCCTCCAGACCGCCGACCCAGTGGCCGACATGGTGGCCGAGTTGGCGCGGCGGAAAGCCGAGGCAGTGTCGGACCGGATGCGTCGGCATCGGCGGCCGACCGTCATCATCGGCTGCGACTCCATGCTGGAGTTCAACGGTCGTGGATACGGCAAGCCGGAGACGGCCGACGCCGCCGTTGAACGCTGGCAGATGATGAGCGGGCGATCGGGCGTGCTGCGCACCGGACACCATGTGATCTTGCGGGAGGCGGACAGGACGGTCGCTCGTACCGCGGTTGCGGCCACCACAGTGCACTTCGCCCAGCTGTCCACGGCAGAGATTCAGGCGTACGTCCGCACCGGCGAGCCGCTCGAGGTCGCCGGCGCCTTCACCATCGACGGCTTGGGCGGCGCCTACGTCGTCGGGATCGAAGGTGATCACCACAACGTCGTCGGCATCAGCCTGCCGCTCCTGCGTAGCGTCCTCGGTGCCCTCGGCCTTCAATGGCCGAGCATGTGGGTCGGCCGCTGAAGAGTTGCTGAAAGCCCGCGGTTGCCATAGCACTGCTCGCCTCCCGGACCCAAGACTGGGAAGCAAGCCGCCACGAGGGCGCGAAGTCGAACCAACAGTCTCGAGAGGGAGTACGTCATGAGAAGGATGGCCAAGACGATCGCCGCCGGGTTGGGCACGGTAGCCCTTGCCGCTGCCGTCGGTGCGGGCCTGGCTCATGCCGACCCTGAGATCCCAGCGGCCAGTCCCTCGGCGACCCCGAGTCCGACGGACAAGGCCGATCGAAAGGACAGGGCAGACCACATTCGCCGGCATCCTGGACTGCTGCGGCGGGCCCTGCATGGCGAGGCCACCCTTGGCGGCGAGAAGCAGCGGGTGGTGGTGTTTCAGCGGGGCATTGTGGAGACGGTGAGTGAAACCTCTCTCACTGTCAAGAGCGAGGACGGATTCAGCAACAGCTACGTGCTGAACACCGAGACCCGGATCCGCAAGGAGAAGCTGGATGCGAGCCGGTCGGACATCAACGTCAAGGACAGGGTTCGTGTGTTGGCGACCAAAGAGGGCTCAACGCTGACCGCGATAGTTGTTCGTGATCGGGGAGTCTGAGTCAGACCGATGCCATCGTCAGCACGATCAAGATCATATTCAGGGCCGAGATCACCACGATGCTCAGCCACGCCAGCACCAGGGTCAGTGAACGGGTCGGTACGAAGGTCATCAAGCTACGATCGGCGGCGATCCGGACCAGCGGTATCAGCGCGAACGGGATACCGAAGGACAAGATCACCTGCGAGATGATCAACAAACGGGTGGGGTCGAGCCCGACGGCGAGCAAGATCAACGCCGGCACTGCGGTGATCAACCGGCGGGCCAGCAGCGAGATCCGACGTCGCAGCAGACCGTCCATGATCACCGCGCCGGCGTAGCCGCCGACGGAAGTGGATGCCAGCCCGGACGCCAGCAGGGCAAGCGCAAACGTCCAGGCGATCAGCCGCCCGAGGCGGTCCCCGATTGCGGCATGGGCGGCCGCCAGGCCGTCGATCTCAAGTCCCTGCAGCGTGCTCGCTGCCAGCAGGAGCATGCCGATGTTGACGCTGCCGGCGACGATCATGGCCAGAGTCACATCTACCCGGATCCCCGACAGGATGGGTTCGGCGCAGTCGGCATCGGCCGCGCCGTGCCGGTCTCGCACCAATGCCGAGTGCAGGTACACGGCGTGCGGCATCACCGTTGCTCCCAGCATGCCGACCGCCAGCAACGCGCTCTCGGCCCCGGCCAGCCGGGGAACCAGACCCGCCGCTGCGGCGACGGGATCCGGCGGGGCGATGAGCAACCCGGCCAGGAAGCCCATCGCCACCACTGCCAGCATGCCGGTGATCACTCGTTCGAAACTGACCTGGCTGCGATGATTCTGGAACAGCAGCAGGCCGGTCGAGACCGCGGTTGTGATCACCGCACCTACCACCAGCGGCAAGCCGAAGAGCAGTGATAGGGCGACGGCCCCGCCGACGATTTCCGCGACGTCGGTGGCCACCGCCACTGCCTCCGCCTGGAGCCAATAGCTGAGCCGCGGCACTGCCCGGGTCCGGCGGCCGACCAGCGCGGGCAGCGACTCCCCCGTCAGCCAGCCGACCTTGGCTGACAGGTACTGCACCAGGCCCGCCATCAAGGTAGCGGCCACCAGAACCCAGAGCAGCAAGTAGCCAAAGAATGCGCCGGCAGCGGTGTTGGTCGCGACGTTGCCTGGGTCCACGTACGCCACAGCAGCGACGAATGCGGGTCCCAGCAGCCGGGTGCGCTGCAGCAAGGCATCCCGCCGTACCAACATCATGCTGGCTCTCCCCATGACGACGAGCTGGCCGACCGAGGCTACCGGCAAGAGCCAGGGTTTGCCGCTATTGCGGCCGCAGGAGCACTGCCGAGCTGGCACCAGTGCCGGCTGGTTTGTCGGTGCTGGTGAAACTACCCGCCCAGCCGTGTCCGTCGAAAGTCAGTGTTCCGCTCTGGTCATACCGAAGATCGAACCCGGCCACCGGCAAGCTGCGACGCAGATAGTCTGCGACCTCCGATGGTGAGGGCGAGGACAGCACGACCGCCACGTTGTTGGCTTGGTCGACCTTGGCTGCGAGGACGGTGCTTCGGGGAAGGGAGAACGCACCGACGGGGCCATTGGTGAAACCGAATGCCGCCAGCGTCACACCGTCAGCGGGCACACTGACTGACCGCCGCGGAGTGGGCGCTTCGATCGTCGGGGGGCTCACGCCCGCCTTGCCGGCACACGCCGCCAGCATCGCGGCGACGAGCAGGTTCCCCGTCAGGCGAGTCAGCCTGCGGACCGGCGGAGGCATGGCCATACGGTAATAGCGCTACGGGCTTGGCCATTGTGAACGCGGTCCGGACCTCAGGTTGGTATCGGTAACCTTCGGGGGTCATGTCCGAGCACACCGCCCTCGCCGTGCGCACCAGCCGACTGCCGGCTCCGCTGCGCGCCATGCGACCCAGGCAGTGGTTGAAGAACGTCCTGGTGGCCGCGGCTCCGCTGGCGGCGGGTCAGATCTTCGACGCGGAGGTGCTGATCAATGTCGGCCTGGCCTTTGTGGCGTTCTGTCTGGTGAGTTCCGCGGTCTATCTTCTCAACGACGTCCGGGACGTCGACGAAGATCGGCTGCACCCCAGGAAGCGGCTTCGCCCGATTGCCTCCGGTGAGCTGAGCGTGCGGGCCGCGTTGCTCCTGGCCGCCCTCACCGGTGCGGTGGGTTTTGCGATCGGTTTCTACACCGCGATCGCTCTGGGTGTCACTCTCGCCGTGTATCTGCTGCTGCAGGTGCTGTATTCGGCCTTTCTCAAGCACCTGCCCGTGGTGGACCTGGCCATCGTGGCCAGCGGCTTCCTGCTGCGGGCGATCGCAGGTGGTGTGGCCGCAGGCATCGCACTGAGTCAGTGGTTCTTGCTGGTGGCGTCATTCGGTTCGTTCTTCATGGTCGCCGGCAAGCGCTATTCGGAAATGAAGGCGCTCGGCGCCGACGCCGGAACGCGGCGTTCGCTGACTCGATACTCAGAGTCCTATCTCCGGTTCGCCTGGACGCTTGCCGCCGTGATGGTATTGATCTCCTACAGCTTGTGGGCGTTCGAGAATCGGGACGGTCAGCCACCGCTCGGTGTGCCCTGGACCGCAGTCTCGATCGCTCCCTTCGCGCTGGGGTTGCTGCAATACGCCCTTGAGGTCGACTCAGGTAACGCCGGCGAACCTGAGGACGTCGTTCTGCATGATCGTGTTTTGCAAGGGATCGGATTGGTGTGGCTAGGGGTGATCTTGGTGGCGGTACTCCGATGAATGGCCAGCGAGACGGAAGTCAGGTGCCGCGGATCAAACCTTCGGTGCCGGAGGCGCAGCCGATGGTGCCCCTGCACGGGTGGGGTCGCGCCACGTCGACCCGGGCGCATCTAGCCGAGATCGACTCGGTGGCCGATGCTGTGTCTGTCCTGCGCAAGGCCGACCCGCAGCGAGGGGTCGTCCCTCGGGGGCTGGGCCGCAGTTACGGCGACGCGGCGCAGAATGCCGGTGGCACAGCGCTCGACCTGACCAAGCTGGACCGCATCCAGCATGTCGACGCCGAGGCCGAGCCGCCGACCGTGACGGCTCAGGCGGGGGTCAGCCTGGACGCCTTGATGCGCGCCCTGCTGCCGCTCAGGTTGTGGGTGCCGGTCTTGCCCGGTACCCGTCAGGTCACCATCGGCGGCGCGATCGCGGCGGACGTCCACGGCAAGAACCATCACACACAAGGCAGCTTCGGTAATCACGTGCAATCGTTGGATCTGCTGACCGCCGACGGCGAGGTCCGTACGATCTCCCCGGACGGAGAGACCGCGGAGCTGTTCTGGGCCACGATCGGCGGCATGGGGCTCACCGGTGTGATTCTGGGGGCCACCATCGGCCTGCAGCGGACCGACACCGCCTACTTCACCGTGGACACCCACCGCTGCACCGATCTTGACGACCTGATGGCCAGGATGGCCGAGGGCGACGAGAACTACACCTACTCGGTGGCCTGGTTCGACGCGGTGACCAAGGGCAAGCACATGGGCCGGGGAGTGTTGACCCGTGGCAACAAGGCTCGGAAGCACGACTTGCCGCTCAAGCTGGCCAAGGACCCACTGAGGTTCGTGGCGCCGTCGCTTGGCACGATCCCAGAGATCTTCCCGAATCGGATGATCAACGTCGTCACCGCGAAGGCCTTCAGCACGGCCTGGTACCGCAAAGCACCCAAGCACCGGGTCGCCGAGTTGCAGAACATCACCGAGTTCTTCCATCCGCTGGACATGCTGGCGGAGTGGAACCGACTGTACGGACCGAACGGCTTCCTGCAGTACCAGTTCGTCGTGCCGTTCGCCGAAGCTGAGATCTTCCGTACCTGCTTCCAGATGATCGTGAACTCGGGACATCTGTCGTGCCTCAACGTGCTCAAGCGATTGGGACCCAGCAACCCGGCGCCGCTGTCATTTCCGATGCCGGGATGGACATTGACCGTCGACCTGCCGATCGAGCCTGGCCTGGACAAGCTCTGCAACGCGCTGGACGAGCAGGTGCTGGCGGCGGGTGGACGGGTCTATCTGGCGAAGGATTCACGGCTGGGTGCGGAGACGTTTCGCACGATGTATCCGCGGCTGGGGGAGTTCCTGACCGTGCGGCGAAAGGTGGATCCCGACGGGATCTTCAATTCCGATCTTGCCCGCCGTTTGGAACTGCACTAAGGGCTGGACGTCGACATGGAGGTGGCGTGATCAACGCCGTGGGCACACCACAGTCGCTGCTGTTGCTGGGTGGCACGTCAGACATAGCTTTGGCGATCGCCCGCCGCTACGCCGCGGACCGCGGCCTTCGTGTCGTGCTGGCGGCCCGACCGAGCGAGCAACGCGATGCAGCGGCCGCGGACCTGCGCGAGATGGGATGCTCGGTCGAGGAGGTCGATCTCGAGGCCCGCGATCCGGGATCGCACGCGCAGACCATCGAGCAGGCATTCGCCGGCGGGGACATCGACGTTGCCGTGGTCGCCTTTGGCCTGCTCGGTGATGCCGAGCAAGCCTGGCGGGACCCCGACGTCGTGCTGGAGCTCGCCGAGGTCAACTACACCGCTCCGGTCCATCTCGGAGTTTTGCTCGCCGCTCGAATGCGGGTGCAGGGATACGGGTGCATCGTCGCGTTGTCCAGCGTGGCGGGAGAGCGGGTTCGCCGATCCAACTTCGTCTACGGGTCGACTAAGGCGGGCTTCGACGGATTCTTCCTTGGCCTCGGCGAAGCGCTCCGGGATCATGGCGTGCGTGTGCTGGTGGTTCGGCCGGGCTTCGTGATGTCGAAGATGACGCGCGGCATCGATAAGGCACCGCTTGCGGTGACACCGGAGCAGGTGGCAGAGGCCGTGGTCAGGGCAATCACGGAGAAGCGGCAACTGATCTGGGTGCCGCCGCCGATGCGGGTGGTGATGGCTGGTCTGCGCCACGTCCCGCGGCCGATCTTCCGGAGACTGCCGATCTGAACGTGGTTGCACGGGCAATGCGCGCCGAACGCTGCTGCATGTGAAGGAAGTCCTCGCCGGTTTCGTCACCGTCGGTGCGGTGATCGGCCTCGGTATCTTGCTCGCCCACATTCGTATCCTCGACGAGGCCAGTCAGCGAATGTTGATCCGACTGGCATTCTTCGTCGCCAGTCCAGCGCTCATGATCACAGTGCTCGGCGAAACCGACATCTCCCGAATCTTCTCGGCCACCTTGGTGGCCTCGGTCAGTAGTGTCGTCGTGGCAGCGTCGGCCTACCTGATGTTGGCCCGGCTGGTGTGGCACCGGACCGCGGGCGAGACAGTGATCGGGACCTTCGCGTCCGCCTACGTCAACGCCGGCAACCTGGGCTTGCCCATCGCCGCGTACGTCCTGGGTGACGCGTCCCTGATCGCACCCATGCTGCTCACCCAGTTGCTCGTCTTGCAGCCGCTCGGCCTCGGCGTGCTTGACGTGGTGACGTCCCGCGGACGCGCCGTCACCACCGTCCGACAGCAGATCCTGCGCATCCTCAGCCGCATCGTGCGCAACCCGCTGACCATTGGGTCCCTGGTCGGATTGCTGCTGTCCATTTCCGGAGTGCGGCTCCCGCCCGTCATCGCCGATCCGCTGCACCTCGTGGCGGGCATGGCCGTACCGGCGATGCTCCTGGCTTACGGTGTCTCGCTCCGCCTGGGTCCGCTCCCGGGGGCCGGTGAGCCAGCCGTGCAAGTGGGAACCATCGTGACGCTCAAGCTTGTCGTGCAGCCGTCGTGCGCTTATCTGGTCGCCAGGCTTCTCGGATTAGACGGGTTGGACGTCCTCGCGGCGACCGTGATCGCCGCGCTACCCACCGCCCAAAACGTGTTCACCCACGCCGTTCGGTACGACACGGGGATCGTCCTGGCTCGCGACACGATCTTCATTTCCACCCTCGCCTCAGTTCCGGTCCTGATTGTCATCGCCGCGTTGCTGACCTGAGGTGATCGACCCTCACCACCGGCACTCCGTGCCCATCTCCCACCGGCGGCACTCCGTGCCCATCTCTCACCGGCGGCACCCCGTGCCCATCTCACACCGGCGGCACCCCGTGCCGACGGTCGGAGAAGTGGCGGTTCTTCGTGGCCGCGGCGGCAAAACGCGCTATGAGCTCCGTGCGGACCGTCGCCGGTTGGACGACGGCGTCGACGACCAACTCGCTGGCCAAGTGCAGGATGTCGATGTCGATCTCGTAGTCCGCCCGCAAGCTCTCGACGAACTCGACCCGCTCGCGCTCGTCGGCGATCTCTGCGATCTTGTTGGCGTACACGGCATTCACGGCAGCCTCGGGGCCCATCACCGCGATCTTCGCCGTCGGCAGGGCCAGGCACGCGTCCGGCGCGAAGCCGGGTCCGGCCATGGCGTAGAGCCCCGCGCCGTAGGCCTTGCGCACGATCAGGGAGATGGTCGGCACCGTAGCCTCAGCCACGGCGGTGATCATCTTGGCGCCGTGCCGGATGATGCCCTGGCGCTCGACGGCA
>DATFQP010000018.1:0-7579 GCA_035264145.1 Propionibacteriaceae bacterium | reverse complement strand
ATCAACTCGGGCACCGAGCCGAGCTACGGCACCGGCGCACTGGCAGCAACGGCGCTGCTGATGCTGCTCGGATCGGTCCTCGCGGCTCCGGTCGTGGAGGAGTACTACTTTCGCGGCTACCTGCTGCCGCGGATGCCGACGAAATGGGGCCGCGGGCGACCGGTAGCTCACGCCGCGCTCTTCGCCGGATATCACTTCTGGACACCCTGGCTGATACCGACCCGGTTGCTGGCCATCCTGCCGCTAACCCTCATCGCGCTGCGCACCCGTGACGTCCGGATCGGCATCGCCACACACGTCATCCTCAACAGCGTCGACGTCGCAATCCTGACCCGCTACCTCCTGAGCCGTTGACCCAGCCTATGGGCTTGGGACCCGTACACATAGCCCTGTAAACGAGCTTGCTATCTCGAGTCCATCGTCGCGTGTCGCCACGTATCGCCCATCCCTCCCGAGGAGTAGTCATGAGCAACCCCCTATCCACCGAACCATCCGCGGCCCCCCGGCGGGGTCGGTCACGGGTCCGATTCGAGCCGATCATCGAAAGGATTTGATCTTGATGCCCACCATCTCTGTTCGCGGACTGACCAAGCAGTTCGGCGCCATCACCGCCGTAAACGACCTCAGCTTCGAGGTCGAAGAAGGAACCATCACCGGCTTCCTGGGCCCGAACGGCGCGGGGAAGACGACCACGCTGCGGATGCTGCTGGGACTGGTGCGTGCCACTGCCGGAACTGCACTCGTCGAAGGAGTGGCGTACCGGCGGCTGGACTGACCAGCGTTCACGGTCGGCGCGGCCTTGGAGGCCACCGGATTTCATCCGGGGCGGACGGCCCGCAATCACCTCCGGATCCTCGCGGTCCCCAATCGCATCCCGGTCCATCGAGTCGACGAGGTGCTCGAGCAGGTCGATCTGACCGATGCGGCTCGTCGTCGGGTCGGCGGCTTCTCGCTGGGCATGCGGCAGCGGCTGATGTTGGCCGGTGCGCTGCTCGGTGACCCGCCGATCCTGGTTCTGGACGAGCCAACGAACGGGCTTGACCCGGCGGGCGAGCACTGGCTCCGGGAGTTCCTGAGTGACCGGGCCGACCGGGGCGGAACCATCCTAGTGTCCAGTCACCTGCTGGCTGAGCTGGCCATGTCGGCTGATGCGGTCGTCATCATCAAGAACGGGCGCCTGGTGACCGAAGGGACGGTGGCCGACCTGGTCGGCCGGACCGGGTCCTGGGTTCGGGTGCGCACTCCACAGGCGGCCGAGCTGCATCGAGCTCTGACTGCCCGCGAAATTCCGTCCGAACTCAGCTCGCCGGACGAGGTGATCGCGCGAGAGGTCACCACCCAGCAGGTCGGCGAAGCCGTCGCAGCCGCTGGGCTGGTGGTCCATGAGATGAAGGCTGAGACGCAGAACCTCGAGGACGCCTTCCTCGAACTCACCAAAGAGGAGGTGAGCAGGCCATGACGGCTCTGGTTCGTGCTGAGCTGTTGAAGCTGTGCTGGACTCGGGCCACCTGGGCTTTCGCCGCGGCGGCGGTACTTCTCGTCGCTCTGCGAGTGGGCCTCATTCTGGCCGGCGTTGGCACGATCGGTAGCGCCGGCCGCGGCAGCGTGGACTTGACTCTGGCGGTGTTGGGAGCAAGCGGGTCGGGTGTTCTGGTCATCGCTTTGCTGGGTGTCGTCGTTGTGACCCGGGAGTTCCACTCTGCGACGTGGACGTCCACGCTGCTGGTCACTCCGAACCGGGCACGCGTGTTGACCGCGAAGTTCTTGGCGGCCGGGTTGACCGGTGTCATCGTCGGGATACTCCTGCTCCTGGTGGCGGCCGGTCTGGGCGTCGTCTTCGGGCAGGTCCGGTTGACGATGAGCACGGCCCTGCTGCAGATGGTGGTTGGTGGACTGGTTTACGCGGCATTTTGGGGGTGGTTCGGTGCCGCCATCGGCGCCCTGATCCGCAACCAGACCGTGGCCCTCTTGGTGCCGCCAGCCTGGATGCTGCTGGTCGAGACCTTGCTGCCCGCGTACGGACTGCACCGTCTCGTCCCGGTCACCCCGGCCGGGATCAGCTCCGCGCTCGCTGGAGGAGACATGCCCGGTGCCCTTCCAGCATGGGCCGCGGTGCTGGTGCTCCTCGGTTACGGGCTCGCCATGAGCGTCGCGGCTGGTCGCCGCGTCGAACACTCCGACGTCTCGTGAGCAGGAGACTGACATGCTGGTCCTGACTCGGACGGAGCTGCTGAAGCTGCGTAGCACCCGGTGGCCGATGATCTTGGCGGCGATCGCTGTTGTCACCACCTTGCTGCTCGCGCTGCAGCCTCTGCTCAAGGCAGGCCACGGCGCCCCGTCGATCGGAACCATCGGCGCCACGCTGGCGATACTTGATGCGATGAGCCGTGGCTCCTTGGTAGCTCTGGTGATCGGTGCGCTGCTGGTGACGTCGGAGTTCCGGCATTCGACGATCACGGCGTCATTGCTGCAGGTCCCCGACCGAGCCAAGCTGATCACAGCAAAGGCCGCAGCTGCGGTCCTAGTCGGTCTGGAACTGGGAATCGCCTGCTTCGCCGTCGTGCTGCTGGTAGGCGCGATCAGCGGCGCGTTCCAACCGCAACTGGTCAACGGTGACATCGCTCTCCGGGCAATGGGGCACATCCTGACGTTCCCGGTGTACGCCTTGCTCGGCGCTGGGATCGGTGCCCTTTTGCACTTCAACCAGCCGCTGGCGGTGCTCCTGCCGGCGATCTGGCTCGCCGGGCTGGAGGGGCTTGTCCTGGCCACACTTCCGCAACCAGCCCGCACCTGGTCACTTACCAGCGCGACGGCCGGACTGCAGAACTCCGGGACCGTGCCGATGGTCCTGCCCGTGTGGCTCGGAGCCGTTGCGCTGGTGGGGTACGGCCTGATCCTGGTCAGCGCGGGCGGGCTCCGCGTCCTGCCCGCCGACATCTCCTAGAGGAGGCGGAACGATGGCCCGAACAAACCCTGACCGGCGCTGGAACCGCTCGATGGCCGGCATCGCAATCATGGTGGCGGTGGTGCTGGCGACCGCAGGGTGCCTGTCCGCCAGGACCGAGCCAGCCGCCCCCGGACCAGAGGCGCTGCACCCGACGCTCACACGATGGCGGACGAAAGCCGACATCCCGGCCACGGTGCTGGGTGTCATCCATCCCGGCGGCAGCTGGCGGGGCGCCGACGGAACCGCCGAACGCGGCGGCAGCGCCCCGGCCACCACCGACGCCCCCTTCCGGATCGCCAGCATCACCAAGGTCTTCGTCGCGGTGGTCGTGCTCCAGCTGGTCGAGGAGGGCAAACTCGGACTGGACGACCCGGTGTCGTTCCACCTGGCCAGTTACACGCTGGAACCCGTCACAATCCGTCAGCTGCTGAACCACACCAGCGGCATCCCGGACTACACCCTGGCCACCGGATTCAACAAACAGCTGCTCGAGCACCGCGACCGGCGGTGGACGACCGCGGAGGTGCTCGCCCTCGTGCAGGGCAAGGAGCCCCAGTTCCCCGCCGGCACCGGCTATGCCTACTCCAACACCGGCTACATCCTGCTCGGTGAGGTGATCAACTCCACCACCGGCACCAGCTGGGCCCACCAGGTCCGCCGCCGCATCCTCGACCCGCTCGGACTCGACGGAACCTACATCGCCGGCTCGGAACCGCCACTCAAGCCAGTCGTGCCCGGCTACTTCGACGCCGATAACGACGGCCAGGTCGAAAATGTGGAGACCGGCCGGCCGTGGACGGCGCTGGAAACCTCCGAGGGACCCGCCGGCGCCATCGTCTCCACCATGCCGGACCTGCTGGTGTTCGGAGACGCACTCTTCCGCGGCAGGCTGCTCGAGAACAGCACCCTCCAGCAGATGGTGGCCGACGGGCCCTTCCACCCACGCTTCACCAACTACGGCCTCGGCATGGAGATCCTCCGCCCGGACTACCGCACCACCGTCTGGGGCCACGGCGGCTTCCTGCCCGGCTTCAAGTCCCTCCTCTGGTACGTCCCGTCACGCGACGCCGTCATCGTCGTCCTCAGCAACGACACCCGGGCGAACCCCAACGACCTCGCCGAACTGGTAATGCGCACTCTGCCAGCCCACCCCGACTCACCATAATGTTTTACCCCTGCTCGTCGATCCCTTCCCGGACGTATCGTCATGAGCACTTGAAGACCTCAACGGAGCACGGGCCCGGCTGGCGGCCACCATCGCGGACGGCATGGAGATCGGTTGTGCGTCTCCCGCGAGGTGGATGTAGCAGTCGCCCCGCTAGCCGGCAGCGTCCCGTGATGGCCAACGGGCGTTGGGCCCAGATTGGGCCCTGATACTGCGCGCTGACTACGTCCATGCCCATTGACGTTGCTGCTTCCGGGACGGGCGGGGTGGAATGGGGCTGTGGGGGACACGACAACCGCCATCGCTGCCGCCCTGGACCAGGTAGGGCCGCGGCTGAAGCCGCTGCGGGCGCGGCGGGGCATGGCCACATGGCGAGAGCACGCAAGCCCGAGCGTGGACTGCCGGCAAAAAGGCTTCCGCCGAATGGTGATGGCGTGACACATCCGTTGATGGCGACGAAGCTCTATGTCCCGAAGCTGCGACGCGGTCTGGTGGCACGACCCAGACTCCTCCAGCGGATGGGAAACGGAGCTGAAGCGAAGCTGACGCTGGTGTCCGCCCCGGCCGGGTTCGGCAAGACCACGGTCCTGGCGACGTGGCTGCAGGAGGCTTCCGCCGAAGGCCGTGGCGTGGCGTGGCTCTCGCTCGACGCCGCCGACAACGAACCGGTGTTGTTCTGGACGTACGTGGTGACCGCGGTCCAGGGCGCCCTGCCGGGCATGGGCGCGAGTGCGCTGGAGCTGCTCGCGTCCTCCCCGGTGCCAACCGAGCTGGTGCTCACCACGCTGCTCAACGAGTTGGCCGCAGCGCCGGGTGAGGTGTGGCTGGTGCTCGACGATTACCACCTGGTTGACAATCACGAGGTCAACGAGGGTTTGGCCTTCCTCCTGGAGCACCTTCCCTCCCAGGTGCATGTGGTGGTCAGCACCCGCGCCGACCCCGATCTGCCGCTAGCTCGGTGGCGGGTGCGCGGCGAGTTGATCGAGATCCGGGCCGCCGATTTGCGCTTCACCCCCGACGAGACCAACGCGTACCTCAACGTGGTGACCGGCCTCCATCTCGCCTCGGCAGACGTGGCCGCCCTGGAGGAGCGGACCGAGGGTTGGATCGCCGCGCTGCAACTGGCCGCCCTCTCGCTCCAGGGACGCGAGGACGTGAGCGGCTTTATCGCCCGGTTCGCGGGCGATGACCGCTACATCGTCGACTACCTGATCGAAGAGGTGCTGCGGCACCAAACCGCCGCGGTTCGCGGATTCCTTTTGCAGTCAGCCGTTCTCGACCGGCTGACTGGGCCCCTGTGTGACGCGGTCACCGGCCGCGACGACGGCAGCGACATGCTGGTGGCGCTCGAACGCGCCAACTTATTCATCGTGGCTCTGGACGACCGGAGGGAGTGGTACCGCTACCACCACCTGTTCGCCGATGTACTCCGGGCTCGGATGCTCAGCGAGCAGCAGGACCAAGTCCTGCTGCTGCACCAGCGCGCGAGCCAGTGGTACGAGCGTCACGACCTGAACGAGGAAGCGGTCAGGCACGCACTGGCTGGGCGAGACTTCGATCGGGCAGCCCACCTGATCGAGCTGGCCGTGGCGGGGATCCGACGCCAGCGGCAGGAAGCGATGATGTACGCCTGGCTAAAGGCGCTGCCCGACGAGGCCATTCGACGCAGCCCGGTGCTAAGCGTCTTCTACGGGTCCATGCTCCTGGCCTCCGGCAATCCGGACGCGGTTGAGCCCCGACTCGAGGACGCGGAACACGCGCTGGCCACCGTGCCGGATGGGTCGGCGCTCCCCTGGGCTGACACCGAAGATCTCCACATGCTGCCGGCAACCATCGCCATCTACCGCGCCTCGCTCGCCCAGTCACGCGGCGATGCGGCAGGCACGGCGGAACACGCCCGGCGCGCCCTCGACCTGGCTGGTCCCGAGGACCATTTCGCGCGGGGCGGGGCCGCCGGGTTCCTGGGCCTGGCCGCGTGGGCGCAAGGGGACGTGTCGAGCGCGCTGGAGACGTTCACCCAGGCCGTGGCCAGTCTGCACGCGGGCGGCAGCCTCGTCGACGAGTTGAGCGGCACGGTCGTGCTCGCTGACCTGTCGCTCGCGGCCGGGCGACCGAGGACGGCGCGCCGGCTCTACGAGCGTGCCCTGGAGACGGCCGAGGTCCGGGGCGATCCCGTAGCGCGCGCCATCGCCGAAATGCACGTGGGGCTGAGCGAGATCGATGTCGAAGCTGGAGACCTTGCCAGCGCCAGGGAACACCTCCAGGCCGCCGTCGTACCCCAAGAACGGGCTGGGATGAACGAGGGTCGCTTTCGCTGGTTCGTGGCGAGAGGACTCCTCGCCCGAGCCGAGGGCGACCTGGATGCGGCCGTCAGCCACCTGGATCAGGCGGAGCAGCTCTACCGGCCGGGATTTTTCCCGGACGTGCGACCCATTCCTGCCATGAAGGCCCGGATCTGGATCGCGCAGGGCAAGCTTTCGGAGACCGCTGACTGGGCCCGGGACCGAGGCGTGTCCGTCACGGATGACGCCAGCTATCTGAGGGAGTTCGACCACCTCACCCTCGTACGTCTGATCCTCGCGCAGCAGGGGAACCAGGACAGCGGAGCGCTCGTCCAGGCAGCGAGCCTCCTGGACCGCTTGTTGGCAGCCGCCGAGACCTCTGGAAGGGCCGGAAGTTCTGTCGAGATCCGTCTGCTGACCGCCCTCGTACAGGACGCGCTGGGTCATCGAGCGCAGGCCGGGAAGTCCCTTGCTCAAGCCTTGGCGTGGGCACCCGAACCAGAGGGCTACGTCCGGCTCTTCCTTAACGAGGACACACGCGTGTTGAGCCTGCTGCGCAACGCCACCCAGCACGGTGTCGCGGGCGACGCGGACTATCAGAGGGTCGCAAGCGACAGGGCCCGGCGCTTGCTAAGCCTCACCGCAGCTCCCGCAGCCGGGGCTCCCGACCGGGGGCAACGCCGGGCAGCACCGTCCGCAGAGCCGTTGAGCGACCGCGAACTGCAGGTGCTCAGGCTGCTCGACAGTGAGCTGACCGGCCCCCAAATCGCACGCGAGCTCTTCGTCTCACACAACACGCTGCGTACCCACACCAAGCACATCTTCAACAAGCTCGACGTCACCAATCGCCGAGCGGCGGTGCTCCGCGCCCGCGAGCGCGGCTTGTTGTAACGTCCCGCCGCTTCGATCTCACCCAGTCAGTCACATCGTTGGGTGACGCCCGCTCACCCAGCCCGTCCTTAGGTTCGAGTCATCCCGCGGCGCCCGCCGCGGACCTTCGGAACCAGGGAGTCGACATGACCGTCACCACCACCAAACTCACCCGGGCGGCCGGCCTGTCCGCCGTCGTCGGAGGGCTGCTGTTCATCGCCGTCCAGATCAACCACCCTCTCTTGGACGCCACCTTCACCACCACGACCGAATACGCGGTCCGCGAAACCATGAAGATCTTCATGGCCGTCTTCT
>DATFQP010000017.1:0-5675 GCA_035264145.1 Propionibacteriaceae bacterium | reverse complement strand
GTTGCGCACCGGTACATACTTCTGGCCACAGACGACGCCGGGAATCACTTCGGCTTCGAAGTCGGTGAGATGGCTGCGCTGCATCTCGGCGAATCGGCGGGTCCGGCTGGCGCCGACGTCCAACGCCTCGCGCAGGTCAGCCGGAAGGTCGGCCACGGCGGCGTCCACCTGCTTGGACGTCACCTCGAACGAGTCGCCGGAGAAGCCGTCGAGCTCCTGGGCATAGCGCCGGACCGATTCCAGCCCGCCCTTTTCGATGTCGGACAACATGGTCGACACCCGGGCGACTACCGCGGGGTCCTGCTGGCCCGGTATATCAGGACCGGGGGGCTCCTTGATCACCAAGAAGCCGCCGGCAATCCGCTTCTTGTCGGCCAGACCTAAATGCATACGTATACCGTATGGCTATCGGGTCCTATTGACAAGCGACGGACCCGGTGTGCGAGAGTGCCTCAGCTACCGACGCAAGCGCCAACCATGATGGATGAGCATCACGCCAGCCGGCCACTCTCCAGGTAGGCCGTTTGGCCGGGGGCCAGACTGAGGGCGACTCGGAGCCGGCGGTGGGCGAGCGGCGTGACCAGCGGTCCAGCGTCGTGCAGAGTGCAGAGCCGGACTGAGCGGATCTCGGATGGCTGCAAGGACCACGTGGCCAGCTCATCCTCTCCGACCCCGCCTCCGTCGAAGATCATCTCGATGGCGTCATCCCAGCCGAGATAGGGCGGCATCCAATCCACGACGAGCAACCGACCGACACTTAGCTCGATACCGAGTTCCTCGCGTACCTCGCGCATGGCGCCCAGTCGCGGAGACTCGAACGGCTCGACGATGCCGCCCGGCAGTTCCCAGTCGGACTTGAACTGGGTTTCGCAAAGCACCACTCGATCCTTGTCGTCGCGCATCAACACGTGCGCGATGAGCCGCTTGCGAGGCAGCGCCGAGTTCATCACGCCGGAGAAGCCGGAAGGTCCGCCCACCTGATCATCGGCCAGTCGGGCAAAGATCGCTACGTCACCGTAGGAGCCGTCTGGCAGCTCGAGGGCCTTCCGACGCAATCCTTCCCAGCGGAATCCGGCTCGTAGCACGGCACGCCGACCGGCCCTGTCGCTGGCCGGCAGCGACACCTCCAGCCGGCGCAGCCCCCGCTCGCTCAGCGCGTGGTCCGCGACGGATGTGATCGCCTGGATGAGCCCGGCCTCGACCAGCGATTCGGTGTCCACCGTGCTGTCCCAGTGAACGGTGGCACTGCCGCCGTCACCAGCGACCACCCGAAGGTCGAGCTCGGTCACCGCTCAATTCTGGTCGGCGGACCTGCCGGGCTCCGCGCGGGGCGGTTCGGAGGTACGAGGAGCCGTGCGTGGGGCCGGTTGAATCGTTGCCGCTTCGATCTCATCGACGTCGGGACTGACGGTTCCCGCGGACGAATCCGAGTCACCGGTCTCCTCGACTCCCGTCTGCGTCGAGTCGGGTGCCGGGCGGCGCGCCGAGGCGGACTCCGACTCCGGTTCGGAGATCGCACGCGACCGGGAGGCCCGCCGCGCCATGGCACGGACGCCGGCCGCGGCCTTCTCCGGCTCTTCCTGCTCCTCGTCGAGCACCGCCTCGAAGCGCAACCACACCGCGCCCAGCGGGGGGATGGTTACAGCAGCGGACGCCGGAAATCCGTGGGCGGGGACCTCCGTGGCCACCACCTGACCGAGATTCCCGATCTGACCAGTGCCGTCATAGACGTCGGCGTCGGTGTTCAGGATCTCCTTCCACACACCGATCGAGGGAAGGCCGATCCGGTAGTCCGGTCGGGGCTCGGGCGAAAAGTTGGTGACGCAGGCGATCATCTGACCGTCGCCGTCGTAGCGGAGCCAGGAGAAGACGTTTCCACCGCGATCATCTGCGTTGATCCAGGAGAACCCGGACGGCTCGGTGTCGAGCTGCCAGAGCGCTGGATGCTCCCGATAGATACCGTTCATGTCCTTGATCAGCCGCTGCAGCCCGCGATGCCCCCAATTGGCGCTCTCGCCCCAGTCGATGCTGCGAGCCTCAGAGAACTCGCGACGCTGGCCGAATTCGGTACCCATGAACAGCAGCTTCTTGCCGGGATGAGCCCACATGAAGGCGTAGAACGCACGCAGCGTGCCGAACTTGCGCCACTCGTCCTGCGGCACGCGCTCGAACATCGAGCCTTTGCCGTGTACGACCTCGTCGTGGCTGATCGGCAAGATGAAGTTCTCCGAGTATGCGTACGCCATGGCGAAGGTCATCTCGTGGTGGTGGTACTGCCGGTAGATCGGCTCCCGCCCCAGATAGCGCAACGAGTCGTTCATCCAGCCCATGTTCCATTTGAAGCCGAACCCCAGGCCGCCATAGTTGACCGGACGGGTGACCCCGGGCCACGACGTGGACTCCTCGGCGATCAGCACCGTTCCCGGCTCGCGAGCGTAGGCGTGGGAGTTGGTGTTCTGCAGCAGCTCGATGGCCTCGAGGTTCTCATTGCCGCCGTACTTGTTGGGCACCCACTGACCGGCATCACGGGAGTAGTCGAGGTAGAGCATCGAGGCCACCGCGTCGACGCGCAGGCCGTCGATGTGGAATTCGTGCAACCAGTAGTAGGCGTTGGAGATCAGGAAGCTCTTCACCTCGTTGCGTCCGAAGTTGAAGATGTAAGAACCCCAGTCGGGATGCCACCCGAGCCGGGGATCCTCATGCTCATAGAGTGCGGTGCCGTCGAAGCGCTGCAGAGCCCAGGGGTCGGTGGCGAAATGTCCCGGCACCCAGTCGATCAGAACGCCGATTCCGGCCCCGTGTAGGGCGTCCACCAGGTGCCGGAACTCGTCCGGCGAGCCGAAGCGTGACATCGGCGCGAAGTATCCGGTGATGTGATAACCCCACGATCCTTCGAACGGATGCTGCGCCACCGGCAGAAACTCGACGTGGGTGTAGCCCTGCCAACTGCAGTACTCGACCAGCTGGTGGGCCAGCTCGAGGTAGGTAAGGCCCTTGCGCCACGAGCCGATGTGTACCTCATAGACGCTCATCGGCTCCTTGTGTAGCTTCTTCTGACCGCGGTACCACATCCACTGGTCATCACTCCAGACGTACTGGCTTTCGTAGACGATCGATGCGGTATGCGGTGCTGCCTCAGCGAACCGCGCCATCGGATCGGCCTTAGTCCGCCACACGCCGTCGGTGCCGAGGACTTCGAACTTGTAGAGGTTCCCGGTGCTCACCCCTTCCACGAAGAGCGCCCATACGCCAGCGCCGGGGACCAGCTGCAGATAGGAGTTTTCACCGTTCCAGTAGTTGAAGTCCCCGACCAGCCGCACAGCTTGCGCGTTCGGTGCCCACACCGAGAAGCGTGTGCCAAAGATGGGTCCACGTTCGGTGTCGCTGATGGTCATCTCGTGGGCGCCCAACCGCTTCCAGCACTCGGTGTCGTGACCCTCGTGAAAGCCGGTGAGGTCCCAGCCGGTCAACTCAGGGCTCGGATCGATTGCCATCTGTGCTCCTTCTCTCATGCGCTCGCGAAGCGGCTGTGGGTCGATGACCAACCTCCGAATCCGGCGGGTCGGTAGTGCTCCCGTTCTTCGGGGTTTCGACGAGGGATGCCACGGCAGCCAGCGGGATTCCGACCCAATCGGGGCGATTGCGAACTTCGTAGATCACCTCGTAGATCGCCTTGTCAGCCTCGTAGGCCCGCAGTATTGCGGCGTCCCTGGGTTGGAGGTTTCCGCCGGCGTAGCCCTCCAGAAACGCAGACCGGCACTCTGCTGCCCAGCCGGCACTGTCCGGTCCGGGCACGCTGGCGGCTGCGTAGTCCACCGAGCGCAGCATCCCGGCAAGATCCCGCCAGACGCTGTCCGGCGCCATCCGCTCGGCGAGCGACTTGGCCGGCTCCCCCTCGAAGTCGATGATCTTCCACCCGCTGGGCGTGCGTAGGGTCTGTCCCAAGTGAAAGTCTCCGTGCACCCGCTGCACCGGCAACGACCTCCCGCTGAGTTCGCCGAAAGCCTCGTCCAGGCCGGCAGCGTACGGCAGCAGATCAGGAGTATCGTCCGTTGCTCGGCGGAGGCGCCCACGCATCACATCTGCCACTGCTGCTCCGGACAGGTGGGCGGTCGGGAAGGCAGAGCGCAGCGCCTGATGGGTCTGCGCCAGTGCGTGGCCGAGAGCCGCCGCCTCGGCCGCGAAGCTGTGACCTTGGCGCAGGGTGTGCAGGGCCAGGCCCCACCCGTCGTGGGCGTCGGTCAATTTCTCCACCGCCATCGCGAGATCGGCGTGCTGGGTCTCGCCGCCGGAAGACCAGCTGCCCTCCACCCAGCCATAGAGCCGTGCCACGTCGGCCGAGTGAGAGCGGCTCAGGGCGTCGTGCACTTCGATATCGAGATTCCGGCCCAGCTCAAGCCGGCGGAACACCTTGATCATGGCCACGTCCCCGAACATCACCGACGTGTTGGACTGCTGGCCGGTGTATACGTGCGGCTCGAGATCGCCCCGAAGGCTGTCGGCGGCGCTGAGATGGAAGCGCACCTGAGCCTCCGGCTCCCGGTGCCACGCCTGGTCGAGCAGTTCGGTCAAGATCACTCGGCAGGCTTCGGCATCCTGCATCGCGTCATAACCCACCACTTCGCCCAGATCCGGGTCACGAAGCCGAGCGATCTCGGCGTGGTTCAGCAAACCGACGGCCGCCTCGCGATAAGCGACGGGGAGCGAGTAGAGCTCGGTGGGTTTAGCTGACCCGGAATCTCCGCCATAGCCCACCTCGGCGATTTCGAACCGGACGGCGGGCCACGCTCCCGGCGCAGTGAGCCAGGGCAGCGGCGTGAGCGAGTCCACCTCAGCCTGCCGGCCCTTGCCGGCGAACCAGCGGGCGCCGGTGAGATAGCGCATCAGCTGGTCGGCCACGTTGCCAGCCGGCATCGGCGCCATGCCTAATCTGCCTGGACGTTACGTTTGCCGTACCGGATCAGGGTGAGAACGTGTGCCGGATCGTCGTGGGTTAGCCGCACGAAGGCGTGCTGACCCCATCGCCAGGTCTGGCCGGTCAGCTCGTCGTGAACCAGGTACACATCCCGAGTGCTCAGACCCAGGTACTCCATGTCGAGGTGGATCTCGGTCTCCACGATGTTGTGCGGGTCGAGACTGCACGCGACAAGGATCACGTCGTCGCCGCTGCGCTTGGAGAACACCAACGCGCTGGCGTGCGGGGCGTGGTGAAAGTGGAGTTGGCGCAGCTGCTGCAAAGCGGGGTGCGCGCGGCGAATCTCGTTGAGCCGTCCGAGTAAGAGGTTGAGGTTCTCTCCGCTCTCGGCCGCCGCGGCCCAATCTCGAGGCCGATACTGGAACTTCTCGGAGTTCAGATACTCCTCCCGTCCCTGCAGCGCGGCATTCTCGAACAGTTCGAAACCGGAATAGACGCCCCACAGCGGCGACAGTGTTGCCCCGAGCACCGCGCGAATCGTGAATGCGGTCTTGCCGCCCCACTGCAGGAACAGCGGGTTGATGTCTGGAGTGTTGACGAAGAAGTTGGGCCGGAAGAAGCTGTCCGTCTCGGTGGTCAGCTCCTTCATGTACTCCTCGATCTCCCACTTCTCGTTGCGCCAGGTGAAGTAGGTGTAGGACATCTGGTAGCCGACCTTGCCCAACATGTGCATCATCGCCGGCTTGGTGAACGCCTCAGC
>DATFQP010000016.1:0-6868 GCA_035264145.1 Propionibacteriaceae bacterium | reverse complement strand
CGAAGTGGTCCCATTGCTCGGTGGTCAGCGGATGATGGCTGAACTCCCCCACGGCCGACGCCGCGAAGTTCCGGAACTCCTCCTCGGACCAATCCTCGAGCGAGGTTCCGACCACCTGGATGTCGGGGGCAAGGGCTGAGAGCGCGAGATGGGCCAAGCCGGGCAACAGCTTGCGCCGGGACAGGTCGCCGGTCGCGCCGAACAAAACAATGGCGTGTGGCGGGATGACCTCGACTCCCCTACGCGCCGCGCGAGAGCCGGGCGCCGGATATGCGATGGTCTGAGCGAGAGCTTCTGGCACGTTTGAATCGTCCCACTCTCGGGTTTCGCCAACAACCCATGGCCCCGAGCGGGATGATGAGAGTCTCGTGCAGCTTTTCGAGTGGTCGCCTCGCTGGGCATGAGCCACAAAACTTCACCCGCACCGAGGCCCCCGGCTCGGCACTCCGGTTGCAGTGCCGAGCCGAGGTCCATTGGATCAGATCTGACGGTTGGCCGCCCAAATGCGGGCGAGCTCATTTGTCAGCCGGTCTGGATAGCGATCCGAGGTTGCATCGAGATCCGAAAAACCGGGCAGAGTGCTGCGGTTGGTCGACTTCCGCTCAACGGATACTCGCTGCTCCTTGGCCACCCGGCGCACGGGAATCCAGAATGAGCGCAGAGCAGTGCTTACGATGTTGGACATTCTTTTCCTCCAACGGTTGTGGTGTGGAGGCGCCTTTGCCTTGGGCCTACCTCGTGAGCGGGCCCGGGTCATTACAACGACAGTGACCGAAATCTGTTTCCCGATACCGGACTAGCCGAGCATGATCTCCATCACGCTCCGAAGCCTTGAGATTCTCCTGCAGGCATGGCAGTCTCAGTCGACCCGCACGCCCAAGGACGCCAACACCGGGAGGTGCTGCAAAAGCCACCGACGCCGGGATTGACCTGCCCCACGTGGCAGGCGCCCTTGCGTAGCTCAGGCGGCCCTCCGCGAGGCAAGATGCCGCTCCACGGCTGCTGGAGCCGAACGGTCATCACATAACAGTGATCAACACAGTGGCCTTCTTAGCACCAGGTGGGCGCCCCCGTCGAGCGGACGGGAATCTTGCTGAGCTGAGCGGGCGATCAAGCGGGCTGAGCGGCGAGGATGCTGCGCAGCTCCGCGGTTTCCTCGTCGGGATACCGATCCAATGTCGCCTGGAGATCCAGCCGATCTGCGTGATTGGCGTAGCTGGCCATCTGGCGTCGCAGCGCGGCGCGCTCGCGCTTGGCTGCCCGACGTTCGTCAAGGGTGTTCAGGACAGAGCTGAAGAAGGTCGTCATTATTCCTCCAACGGTGGTGATGTGGAGGCGTCATTGCCTGGGGTGACATGCGTCTGGGGCGACAGCGTGACGTCGCCAGATCGATACAACTCCATTCTTAGGAAGATGTTCCCGAACGACCAATTGTCACCGCATGATCTAGATCACGGTTCGGGGTGATGGCGTTCTATGCCGGACGGGCTTCCATTGCCACTGGCAGGGTCGGTGACCAGGACTCGCGAATCCGGTCCACGGACATCGTGAACTGGTCCGCGATCTGCAGGTCCGCCTCATCCTTCGGTCCGACTACACCCAGCCTCGTAGCGGGGATCTCCGCCTCGGCGCAGAGTGACTCGAGCTCGTCGGTCAGCTCCGCTTTCATGGAGACCAACACCCGGCCGGTGCTCTCCGAGAACAGCGTCACGAACGGATCCGCATCGATCGGCAGGCTGATGTCAGCACCGAAGCCCTTCCGCAATGAGCACTCCACGAGCGCCTGGGCCAGACCCCCGTCGGAAAGATCATGCGCGCTGCGCAGCAGCCCACGCCTGCTCGCCCGGATCATCACATCGGCGAGGCGCTTCTCATGATCGAGATCGACCGTCGGCGGGTGACCCCCGAGATGATCATGAATGGCCCCCGCCCAGGCAGATCCCGCTAACTCGTCCCGGGTTCGTCCCAGCAGATAGATCACATCACCCGGCACCGCGAAACCCATCGGGTTTCGGCGCGTGACATCGTCGATAACCCCGAGCACGCCGACGACCGGGGTTGGCAGGATCGGGACGCCACCGGTCTGGTTGTAGAAACTGACGTTGCCGCCGGTCACTGGCGTACCGAGCTCCCGGCAGCCGTCGACCAGACCGCGAATCGCCTCGGCGAACTGCCACATGATCGCCGGGTCCTCCGGCGAACCGAAGTTCAGGCAGTCCGTGATCGCCACCGGCTGCGCCCCGGTGACCGCCACGTTTCGGTAGGCCTCGGCCAACGCCAGCTGGGCACCGACGTACGGGTCCAGCAGAGCGAACCGGCCGTTACAGTCGGTGGCCAGCGCCACCCCCAGTCCCGTTTGCTCATCGATCCGCACCATGCCGGAATCTTCCGGCTGGGTCAGCACCGAGTTGCCGCGCACGTAGCGGTCGTACTGGTCGGTCACCCACGACTTGTCGCAGAGGTTGGGTGAGGCCACCATCCGCAGCAGCGTCTCCGACAGCTCATCGCCGGTGCCTGGGCGGGCTAAATGATCAACACTGTTCTCCTGTACCTGATCTTGCCAATCGGGACGTTCGTACGGCCGCTCATAGACCGGCCCCTCATGGGCCACACTGCGGGGTGGCACGTCGACGACGGTCTTCTCGTGCCAGTCGATGATCAACCGATCACCGTCGGTGACTTCACCGATCACCGTGGCCAGGACCTCCCACTTGCGACAGATTGCTAGGAATGCCTCGACGTTCTGCGGTTCGACGATGGCCATCATCCGTTCCTGCGATTCGCTCATCAAGATCTCTTCTGGGGTGAGCGTCGAATCCCGGAGCGGTACCCGATCAAGATCGATGTGCATTCCCCCGTCCCCAGCACTGGCGAGCTCGGAAGTGGCGCAGGAAAGCCCGGCGCCCCCCAGGTCCTGAATGCCGGAGATCAAGCCGGCGGCGAAGATTTCCAACGTGCATTCGATCAGCAGCTTCTCCATGAAAGGGTCACCGACCTGCACACTCGGCCGCTTCGTGCCCTGCCCTGAGCCTGTCGAAGAGCCGTCGAAGCTCTCTGAGGCCAGCACGCTCACACCGCCGATACCGTCCCCTCCAGTGGAGGCCCCGTACAAAATCACCCGGTTGCCCGCCCCGGTCGCCTTTGCCAGATGGAGGTCTTCGTGTCTCAGCACACCGACACAGAGGGCATTGACCAGCGGGTTGCCGAGGTAGCTATGGTCGAAGACCACCTCACCGCCGATGTTCGGCAGGCCGAGACAATTCCCGTAACCGCCGACGCCAGCGACGACCCCGGGAAGCACTCGGGCGGTGTCCGGCTCGTGCAACGGCCCGAACCGCAGCGGATCCATCACTGCGATCGGCCGCGCGCCCATCGCCAAGATGTCGCGGACGATGCCGCCGACACCCGTCGCGGCTCCCTGGTAGGGCTCCACGTAGCTGGGATGGTTGTGCGATTCGATCTTGAACGTCACCGCGTAACCCAGGCCGATGTCGATCACCCCGGCGTTCTCCCCGATTCCAGCGAGCAGCTTGCCAATCGGAGTCTCCGGTGCCAGCTCACTGAATCGGCGGAGGTGCACCTTGGACGACTTGTACGAGCAGTGCTCCGACCACATGACGGAATACATGGCCAGCTCCGACGAAGTTGGCCGTCGCCCAAGGATCTCGATGATCTTGGCGTACTCGTCGCGCTTCAGACCGAGCGCCGCCCACGGCTGGGCCAGGCCCGGCCTCGAGCGTGCATTCGCGACTGTGTCTGCCACCCGCGCAAGGCTACCGGCGGACCGGAGATTGAGGCCCGATCGTCCAACCCCGGCGCACTGCGTAGTCCGCGCAGAACCAGGCGACCGTTAGCGTGGTGTAGGCGGTCACGGTGAGCCACACACTGCCACCACCATCGTTGATCAGGGCGCCGAGGATTGCAGTCCCGAGCAGTGCAATCAGCACCGGGTGGATCGTGCCGAACTGCTTCCTGACCAGGGGCATCGCGTAGCGGAAGATGACCACCCAGCACCCGATGCCGATGATCAACGCACCGATCCCCAGCGGTCCGGTCAGGCTGTGGTACGCCGCGACCGCTTTACGGCTCACCACGTCCAGCGCGTCCCCGTCGATGATCCGCTGGATGAAATTGCCCAGGTGGCTGCGGCGGTCAGGACCGCGGGCCCAGTCCAGCACTGAGATCAGCCCCACCGCCACCACGGCAGATCCGGCGATCATCAGCAGCCTCGGCCAGGTGATGCGGACGCCCGATATCGCCAAAGCAAGCCACAGAACGGCAGGGCTCAACGCGATCACGCCCCCGAAATCGCTGCCCATGGTTGGCCAGCCCTCGCAGATCACGATCCCGACGCCGATGGCGGCGACGGCCACTACGGCAGCCCTTCGTTGACCGGCAAGGATGAAGCGATGCCCCACGTAGCCGGCGAGGATCAGCCCGGCAGCTGCGTACGAAGCGAAGGTGACGTTGCCGAAGCCGTACCAGCGCAGGCCGAAGATCGGCCGGGAGTTCAGCAGCGATCCGGGCTGCAGCGCTCCACCGAGAGCTGCGTCGATCGTGAACGCCGCCACAGTGAGAGCGGCGCCGGTGATCGCGGCTGGGGCCGGTATGAATCGCGCCAACAGCAGCGCTGAACCGGTCAAGATCACGGTCCAGCCGATCATCACAATGCTGGCAGCGATTCCGGGCGAGTCGCTGCGCTGCCATGGCACTACGCCGGTGAGCATCATGGATGCCGCCCACACGGTCGACAAGGTCAAGATCAGCCTGGTGAGGCTCAGGCGGCCCACGATCACTCCAGCGACCATCACCAACCCAAGCACGGCGCCGAGGATCCCGACTCCCAGATATGCGATCGGTGCGGCGTCGGAGAGTGCAGCCGTCGCCGCCAGCTGATCTTCGATTCCCTGGATAGTGAGCGCGGCCTGATAGAACTCGAACGGTGACCCGTCGACGACCAGTGGCACCGGTGAATTGTCCGGGCGGCTGAAGTCGATCAAGGTGCGGGTCAGATCGGTCAAGGTGACGATGCCTTGGCGGCGCGTGCTGGCCGACGTCAGCCAGCCCGGGAGCGCGGTGTTGACCTCGTAGATCACCTGCAAGTCGCGATCCAGCGTGCCGGGGGCGGGTCCGATACCGGTGACGACGAGGGTGACCGAATCGTTCGTGGCCAGCCCCGCGATGATCTGGTCCGACAGTTCCCCTGCGTCGATAAGGGTGACCGGGCAGGACAAGTCCATGCCGCCGTCCATGAATCGCTGCGGTGTCGAATAGACCGCGATCGTGCCGTCGGGCCCGGCTGCGGCAAGTCCCGCTCCCGGTCCGACGGCAGCCACGCACCCGGGGACCGAGTTGGCCAAGGTACCGAGCTGAGCATCCCCGTTCCGAGCTGCCGCCGCAGCTTGCCGGGCGGCCCAATCGGTCACCACGCCGTTGGCGATAACCGGATCGCACAGACCTCCGACAGCGGCGCGCCGACCGGCCCCCAGGGTGGTCCAGCCCGCAGCTGCGCAGTCGGGAAGGTAGCGCCCGCGCGCGGCCATGGAACCAACCTGAGCCGAATCGAGGTGAGCGGTCAGGATCGTACGGTCGGCTTCGGTGAGTTGCGGCCGTCCGGTGACGCCGACCACCACGACCCGTTCGGTGAGCATGATGGACGGTTCCGCGGAGTCGGCGGCTAGGGCATAGACGCCCCGCAGAAGTGCGAACAGGATCACCAGCCCGATCAGTAGGAGCGTCCATCCGCGGCTCAGCGGCCACGCCGACTTCGGCGGCTCATCCCGAACGTGGCCACCGCTGGGATGTCGCACTGGCGACGTACGGGTACCGAGCTGCGTGGGTGCTGACCGGCCAGCCATGCGTCCTGGGCTAGACCTTGGCGGCCAGGAAGCTGAGTACGCTGCGGAAGAACAACGTCCCGTCAGCCGTCGGGCCGGTCAGTGGATCCACATTGTGTTCCGGGTGCGGCATGAGGCCAACGACGTTGCCGCGCTCATTACAGATGCCCGCGATGTCGTGGTAGGACCCGTTCGGATTGCCGTTGAGATAGCGGAAAACGACCTGCCCCTGATCCTCCAGCCGGC
This sequence comes from Propionibacteriaceae bacterium, assembly GCA_035264145.1. Lineage (GTDB taxonomy): Bacteria > Actinomycetota > Actinomycetes > Propionibacteriales > Propionibacteriaceae > Microlunatus. The sequence continues at coordinate 785 of DATFQP010000016.1, read as the reverse complement.
GAACGGTGTCACCGTCGGCGACGAACCCGCCTTCGCCGTTCTTCAACACGATGTTGATCAATTGACCCCGGTCGAAGGCGCAGGTCCACGGGGTGTCGACCGATTCCACTCGAAGATCTTGATCTTTGCAGACGAAGGTCCGTACGTCGTTGCGGATCAACGCGCCGGGCAGCAGATGGGCCTCGCAGAGGATCTGGAAGCCGTTGCAGATGCCGAGCACGGGTAGGCCGGCGCCCACCTCCTTGATCACTTCGGCCATCACCGGCGCAAAGCGGGCGATCGCACCGCACCGCAGGTAATCACCGTAGGAGAAGCCGCCCGGCAAGATCACCGCGTCGACGCGGTCGAGCGAGTCGCTGGCATGCCAGAGGGATACCGGCTCGGCGCCGCTCAATCTGATGGCGCGTAGGGCGTCAATGTCATCGAGCGAGCCTGGGAAGGTGACGACGCCGATCCGTGCCGGCATCAGCGACCCCCGCTGGAGGCGGGATCCGGTGGCCCCGCCTGCGCCTCGTGAGCGATCCCATCCCGCGGTTGCGCTTCGGACTCCTCGACCGTCTCTTTCCTCTTCCGCCCGGCGTCGAGCGCGGAATCCGTTTCCTTTGCGGACTCGCTAGTGGCCTTCCGCGGTGACGGCACGTCAGTGTCCCCGTCGGTCTCCTCCAGTAGTCGCCCGTCAGAGTCCCCGCGAGTCTCACGGTCCTCCACTCCAGCGTCGAGCGCCTCAGCCCCTCCCGACGCGGAATCGGAGGCCACTTCCGCAGGCGGCGCGGAAGGGTTACCGA
>DATFQP010000015.1:0-5740 GCA_035264145.1 Propionibacteriaceae bacterium | reverse complement strand
TGCAGCGGATGCCTCCTGGGCGTCGGTCCAGGAGCTTTGCGCGGGGTCCCCGACAATGGTCCAACTGGCGCTGGCCCCACGTCGGCGCAGCATTCGCCATTGCATCGGACTGACGTCTTGCGCCTCGTCCACCAGGATGTGGGCGTACGTGTCATGCGGAGTGGCGAAGGGGTCTACCTCGCGGGTGGGGGTGAGCCGCTCAATCGTCGTGATCAACTCCGGCACGTCGGCGCCTCCCTCGAGGAAGATCGGGACTTCGCGATCCTCAGCCTCCGGAACCGGTCCCAGCAGGTTGGCGAGCTCGTCGAGCAGGGCACCGTCGGCTGCGGTCCAGTCAAGCGTGTCGCCGTTGGCAGGCTGATAGCTGCCGCTGATCAACGTGGACTCAACCGGCGACAGGATCGAGCCTGAGAGCCGCCGCAGCAGCGCCGGATCGGCCAGTCGGCGCAGGGCCTCCACAGCACTGACGGCAGGCCACCAGGCGTTGCAGAACATCTGAAACGGGGCCGTGCCGCTGACTTGCTCGTCGAACTCCTCGCGATCGATCTCCTCCTCCGCCGGTCGGAGACGCCACAAGGCGCCGAGCAAGGCTCGCGCTGCGGCCTCTCGGCCGTGGTTGTAGCGATGGTGGGCCAAGACGTCGGCACGCAACCGGGCAAGCACGGCCGACGTGAGAACCAGGACGTGGCCGTGCCAGGACACACGCAGTTCGAGCGGAACCGATTGGGGCGGCTCGTGGACCAGCCGACGAAGGAGGGGGATCATTCGCAGGCTGCCCTTGACCGCCGCCACGGCGGCCGGATCGATACGGTCGCCCTTGATCGGCACGACGTCGGACGCCACAGCGCCGATGGAGCGGAGCGTCACCGATTCCTCGCCAAGCGAGGGCAGCACCCGCTCGATGTAGTTCAGGAAGATCCGGCTCGGTCCTACGACGAGCACGCCGCCCGACTCGAAGCGACGCCGGTTGGAGTAGAGCAGGTAGGCCGCTCGGTGTAGCGCCACCACCGTCTTCCCCGTGCCGGGACCGCCGGAGATCATGGTGAAGCCCTGCCAGGGAGCCCGGATTGCCTCGTCCTGTTCGGTCTGGATGGTGGCCACGATGTCGCGCATGGTGTGCCCGCGGGCACGGGTCAGGGCCGCCAGCAAAGCGCCTTCGCCAATTACCACCAGATCGGAGTCGGCCGCGTCGCCGTCCAGCAAGTCGTCCTCGATGCCGACGACTCGGTCGCCGCGGCAGCGCAAAACTCGACGACGCACGACATGCATGGGATTGGCCGGTGTGGCCCGGTAGAACGGCTCGGCGGCCGGGGCACGCCAGTCGATCACCAGGGGTTCGTAGTCAGCGTCGCGAATCCCGATCCTGCCGACATAACGGATCTCGCCATCCGTCCTATCCAGGCGGCCGAAGACCAATCCGTCGTGTTCGGCGTCGAGCACGGCTAGCCTCTTCGCCGCCTGGAACGCGAATACATCGCGCTCGTAGAGGCCGGTGCCGTCTTCCTCGCGGACGAAGGAACCGCGATCGGATTGATAGAGCGCCCGCCCGGCCGTCGCCACCTGCTGCGCCGAGAGAGTCGCCTCGGAGAGACGAGCGTAGACAAGATCGACGTGCGCCTGCTCTTGGGCCAGCTCGCGCTCGATCGTGCTGGGGTGCTGGGTCAAGAAGGACGATCCTTACTCAGGGGACGAACATCCGAGTATAGATAACTAACTGGATTCACAGGAAACACCTAGTCGGAGTTGCTTTGATCTTGAAATACCAAGTCGCTGGCGCAACATACCTGCAATAGCGCCTCCCCCCGATGCGATCATCCATCGTAGGGCCTCCGCGTACACCGTCAAAGGCGCTCTGTGCTCGCGTCCTGCGTTGGCTGCACTCGGACACCGCCCGAGCCAAGTACTGTCATCGAGGGTCAGCTGGACATAGATTGCTGAATGCGATCTCAGTACGCCTCGGTCACGACACGTCCACCAGGAGCCGAAGTGTCCCAGGGAAGCCACGCCAGCCCGCAAGGAAAGCCGTCGGCAGAGGACCTTGGTGCCGCCGACATCAACGAGTTGGCCCAACAGTTCAGCGACGTCGCCCGTGCCTTGCAGGCTCACCACGACACCAACGAGATGCTCGATGAAGTCGTTACGTCGGCCGTGCGACTGATCCCCGGCGCCGACGAGGCGTCGATCAGCGTGGTGACCAGACGACGAAACGTCACCTCACGACACCCCTCCAGTGAGCTACCCGAACACGTCGACGCGTTACAGTCCGAAGTAGGTGAAGGCCCGTGCCTGGACGCGGTCTATCAGCAGCAGACAGTTCGCGTCCCTGACATGGCCCACGAGCAGCGATGGCCGACTTTCGCCCGACGAGCCGCCGAGCTCGGCGCCTGTAGCATGCTGGCCTTCCAGCTCTACGTCGAAGGCGACAATCTAGGCGCGCTGAATCTCTACGGCCGACAACCCAACTCGTTCGACGACGAGTCCGAGCAAGTTGGGCTACTGTTCGCCAGTCACGCCGCCGTCGCGTTCGCCGACGCCCAACATCTGGACCAGCTGAATCAAGCAGTCGCCACTCGCGACCTGATCGGCCAGGCCAAAGGGATCTTGATGGAGCGCCACGGCATGACCGCCGAGCAGGCCTTTCAGGCCCTCACCCGTGTCAGCCAAAACAGCAACAAGAAAATGCGAGCCGTCGCCGAGGAACTCACTGCCACCCGACACTTCAACGGACTCCGCTAGACCCCGGAAACCGCGCCTGCACCGCTACCGCTTGCGGCCCTAACATGTGACACGAAGGCCGCAGTTTGGCCACGCTCAAAATCTGCTCCGAGCCCTGACACAGAGGCCCTCCCAACATCGCGAGGGCATCTCTCGTTCCGGCGCTGGCAGGTCTACGGTGCGAGTAGGCGACCGGGAAGGGTCGGGGGACGACGAGGCAGGCTATGAAGCAAGGGCCATTAACCGCCGGAGAATGGCTAGGCTCGGGTACGTCTCGGTCTGAACCTTGTCCAGCAGGACCGCCGCATATGCCGGGACGTCATCCGGCGTAAGCAGCTCCTCGACGAGATCCATCATTGTGACGGACGGGTAACGGTCTGAGGCGATGTTCTGGAGGAGCAAGTCGACCACCTCGCCCCGGACATCGACGCCATCCCCGTTGCTCGCCATATGTGCCTCCTGCGATGTGTTGTGAACCGATCCGGTTGTCTCCCTAGTAGAGCATGGGCCCGTCAGACGCTGGCCCGGAGGAGGCCGCCCAACCGGCACCATGTCAACAGGAACTTGACCCCGGGCTCTTCTATCCGCTCAACCCCCGACATGCAGGGTGGGTCGGTAGATGAGCTCTTGGATGTGACCGTCGAGCGTCCGGTTCTCGAGCAGCTCGAGGTCGAAGTCGGCCGCACCCTGGAAGATCGGGTCGAGCCCGGTCTGACCGGTGATGACCGGGAAGAGTGTCACCTGCACGCGGTCGACGAGGCCGGCGGCCATCAGCGCCCGGTTCAGCGACAGACTGCCGTGCGAGCGCAACGGCACCTCCGACTCCTCTTTGAGCCGGGCGACGACGTCGACGGCGTTCCCGCTCAGGACGGTCGCGTTCGGCCAGTCGAGGGGTTCTTCCAGCGTCGTCGACACCACCGTTGCCGGCATGTTCCGCATCCGGGTGACCCACGGGTCGCGCACCTCGGACTCCTCGGTGCTCTCGGCCAGCATCCGCGCGAACAACCGATACGTGTTGGCACCGAAAACCATCCGCTGCTCTGCGCCGTACGAGGCAAGGCGGTGGTCCAGCAACTCGGGGCCTTGTTTCCCCCAGTAGCCGGTCCACGGTGCGCTGGCGGCACCGTAGCCGTCGAGGCTGGAAAAGACGTCGAAGGTGTAGGTAGCGGTCACGTTGTTTCCTCGGGTGCTGTTGATCGTGCGGGTACAGACTGGCGATCAATGGGAAACTCATCGGCCATTTGACGCCTGGGAGTCCGGCCGCCCGGATGCGCCCTGAGGGCTTGAGATCGATGCCCGCTTTTGCGGTCGACGGATGATCTTGGTCCCGAGCAATGGCGGAGGCAGCGTGCACGGTGGCTACCTCAGCTGGCTCCGATCGCCTCTCCCGCTGGCGGAGGATAGATAGTTCTGACAGCTAGAAGCCGCCAGGGCCGCGGACAGGACGACTGCCGACGGCGCCGCTCCGGCCGGCGAGAACGGTCCAGCCTGGAACAGACCGCTGATCTCGCTCGTCACGGCTGGACGGCGAACAAAGCTGCGGAAGCCGTTCCAGGCGATCCCGTACGACGGCCGCGATGTCAGATTCTCGAAGTCGTGCACCGTTCGGATCGATCGCTCACCAGCCGGCCGCTCGTAGCTGATGATTGGTACCCCGCGCGCGCTGAGTGCGGTCGTCTCTCGGACGGTGGCAGTCGGTTCTTCGACAAGCAGGTGCCGAATACTCGGCGCCGATGCGGCATCCAGCCGAGCCAGTCGACGCCGCATGCCCTTGGCCAGTTCGGCTGGTAGCAGGCTGTCGACGGTGTGCCACGGATCGGTCGTGCACACTACGGCCCCGGTCGACAGCTCGGCCGTTGCAGTGCGAATTCCGGTGACCCGACCCGCCTTGACGTGAATTCCGGTCACCGGAGTGCCCAGCCGGACCCGTACCTTCCGCTGCTCGAGCCGACCCGCCAAGGCCTCGACCAGTACCGAGGATCTGCCGGCATCGAGGGCGGCTTCTGCCGTGAGCGGCATGATCTGCCAGCGGCCGAAAGTACTTCGCGTCGCCAGCTCGACGGCGACCAGCGCAGGTGTCTCCTCCGGGCTGGCGCCGAACCCGTAAGCAATGCTGCGGACCAGCGCTGAAAGGTGCGGGTGCCGAACGCTATCCGCAAGGTCAGCGACTGTTTGCCACCGCATCAGCTGCCGGCGTTGCTGTCTGCTGAGACGGGCCCGTGCCGGCAGCTCAGCTTCGAAACCGTGCGGACGGAGGGCCTGCCAAACCCCATCGAGTCGGTCGAGCAGGTCCCGCCAGCGGCTGGCGACCGAGGCTCCGTACGCCCGGAGCAACGTGGCATGCTGCTCCCCCCGATTGGATGACAACACCAATGTGGCACCGTCAGCGAAGATCAGCCGGGGCAGTTCTGCGGGGACCAGAGCGCGGCCGGAGCGGGCGAGCTCAGCCTCCAAAGGGCGACCGCTCTTGCGAAACAGATCACGCCACGGCGCTGGGAAGCCAAGAACCGCGGGGGCATCGTCCACCAACACCCCGTCGGTGAGCTCGTACGGTGCCCAACTGCCACCGAGGACACCGGCTCGTTCGTACAAATCGACGGTATGGCCGACCTTGGCCAGCCGAGCTGCTGCCGCCATCCCGGCGAGCCCCCCGCCCACCACAGCAATCGGCGGTCCGTCCATGGCCATGAGGGTAGGGGAGCGGCCCAGCCCGGGTGTCAGGCTTGGGGGCATGAGTGCGGCGAACTCGCCCAGAATCGTGATCACCTATTGCACGCGATGTCGATGGCTGCTGCGCGCCACTTGGCTGGCTTCGGAGCTGCTGACGACCTTCACGACAGACATAGCGGAGGTGGCGCTTCGCCCGGGCGTGGGTGGCGTCTTCCGAGTGTCCGTCGACGATGACGTGGTGTGGGATCGCAACGTCGATGGAGGCTTTCCCGATCTGGGTCGGCTGAAGCGCGATCTCCGGGACCGGGTGGCTCCCGGACGCGACCTCGGGCACACCGATCGTGCGGCGAATTAG
>DATFQP010000014.1:0-3007 GCA_035264145.1 Propionibacteriaceae bacterium | reverse complement strand
GTGAGGTGGAGATCCTGCCGATCGAGGGCTTCAGCCTCTTCCGCTTCTACTGGTTCCGTTGACCACCGGGCAGCATCTCACCGGACTCCGGTCAGCCGACGAGATCGCTGTAGTCGGGGTGCCGCTCGAGCCATGAGCGGACGAAGGTACATACAGGGCGGACCTGCAGTCCACGGCTGCGGGCGTCGTCGAGCGCAAACCTGGCCAACTGCCCACCGATGCCTCGGTCCTGATGGCCGGGGAGAACCTCGGTATGGATGAGGATGATCAAGTCCGATGTCAACTCGTACTCGAGGGTGCCGGCGAGCTCTCCATTGAGCGTCGCCTCGTACTTCGCCTCGTACAGGTTGTCGGTGACCGTCAGGTCCATAGTCCACAACTGTGCCAGAGCGGGTGTGCTCAGGTGTTCGGATTCCACTTGACGTTCGCGCCCAGCGAGTCGCGGTAGGAGATGGCCAAGACAGCGGTGTCAGGTGTGACCGCAAAAGGAATCCATCCGGTGGCACAATCCCCTATGCCGTAGCGTCCTTCGCCCGGATATGCCGAGGGCAAGGTAATGGGGTCGGTGATCGGCGCGTCAGTGGTCACCGTGCCCGCGCTCGTTGAGAGTGTCCAGGAAGTACGGCTCAGCGGCAGCTCGCTGGAGGCATTCGGGGGCAGGCTGCGAACGCAGGTCTCGACCAATATGGCGTAAACGTCGCCGCCAGTCATGGTGCCGCTGGCCGTCAGATCCAGGTACGGCGCTTGAACGCGTACGCCGATTGGCACTGTCGTGGTGAGAGGCGGCTCGGCGCTTCGTTCTTCGGTCGATGTCTCAGCGGGGCTCGGGGTAGGACTGGCGGCACTGGTCTCGGGTCCGGCGGCGCTGCTCTTCGGTTCAGTGGCGGTGCTGGCCGCACGCGTTGGAACTGGAACCAGTGTGGTGGGCGGCACCGTAGCGGGCTTCTCGGGTCCTGTCGCAGCCGAGGTGGGTGCGGGGCTGACTTCCGATGGGCCTGCAGTCGGGCTCCCGACCCTTGAGGGTCCAGCCGTAGCCGCAGCGGTCTCCGGCGCGGCGCCGACCTGGGGACGTCCAGTCGGAACAAGCGCCGCCCAACCGATCACGGCAGCAGTGATCAGGACGGCGGCGGCAACGAGCCCGCTGAGCCACCACGTCCGAGCGGCTGGTGGCGCGCCTGCCGTGGCACTACGCTCGGTCAGTATCCGCTCGACCATCCACTCGGGATTGGGCAGCCGGCGCTCCGGCGGAAGCTCAAGCCTCATTGTGATTCTCCAGCAGGCCGGCGAGCTCGCTTCGAGCGAGCCGGGCTCTCGCCCGAGACAACCGCGACTTGACAGTTCCGACCGAGATCTTCAGCGCGGTGGCGACATCGGCGAGGGACAGACCGGACCATGCCACGAGCTCGACGACGTCCCGCTGGTTCGCCGGAAGTACCGCCAACGCCTGCCGGATGAGGGCCATTGTGGACTCTGCCTCGACCCAGGCAGCGGTGTTGTCGACAGATTCGCCCGATTCCGCACGTACCCGGTCGACCAGTTGAAGATGTCGATTGCGCGACCGGTTGGCATTGCTGCACTCGTTGCGCGCCATCGTGAGCAGAGCGGGCCGCGCCGACTCCAGCTTCAACGGGTCGATATCGCCCCCGGAGGCACGCCGCCACAAGGAGGCAAAGGTGGCCTGGGTGGCGTCCTCCGCCACCGACCACGAGGCCGTCCGGCGGAAGCAAAAGTTGTACACGGCTGTGCTGTGCCGCAGAAACAGGTCTCGGAAGGCGTCCTCGTCGGCAGAGCGCAGCCGGTGCCAGAGTTCTGCGTCGGACTCCCCGCCCCCGGCGGTGCCAACGTTCACCTCCACCACCTGGCTCACTCGGCCCCGCAGCGCCGTCACCGGGCTCGTCGTGTGTCACGTTACCCGCATCCACACGGGTGTGGAGTCCGTCAAACGGGAGGCGGTTCCGATTCACCAGGCGACGTGAGTCATGCGACATGCGATAGCCAGTCTGCAATCCTGGCCCTGGCGTTCGGAGGCTGACGGCACCTCGCCTTTGCACCGCTGCTTGCGGTGGTAGCGATCTCCGGGTATGAAATTACGCATGATCGGCGAGCAGCCAGTCGTCCTGGTCGTCATGGGGGTCGCGGGCACTGGCAAGTCCAAGGTGGCCGCCACACTGGCCGAGCGGCTGGGCTGGGACCTGGGGGAGGGTGACGATCTGCATCCGGCCGCCAACGTGGCAAAGATGGCTAATGGACAGCCACTGACCGATGAGGACCGCTGGCCGTGGCTGGACAAGGTTGCGTCGTGGATTGACAAGCATGTGGCCACTGGTAAACCGGGCATCATGACGTGTTCGGCGCTCAAGAAGGCCTATCGGGACAGACTGCGCCGTCCCGGCGTTGTCTTTGTCCACCTAAACGGAACTCGGGAATTGCTCGCCGCCCGTCTCGCTGGGCGGCGCGACCATTACATGCCGGGCTCGTTGCTCGACTCCCAGCTCGAGGCACTGCAGCCACTCGAAGCGGATGAGAATGGCATCGTGGTCGAGTTGGACAGCAAGTCGCTGGACCAAGAGGCCGAGGAGATCATCCGCCGGTTGGGCATGTGTGCCCAACCGGCGCGGCCGGGAGGCTGAGGATGTCCCCTGCCTCGTCCCCGCGCCTGGGTGCTGCCTCGACCAGGAGGGTTGCAACTGTAGCTGTCCAGGATCGGTCGATGAGTATGCTCCTAGGCGTTGACCGCGGGTTCCGGCTGGCTTGGAGGCAAGGTGAAATGCAACGAGCAGGCCGAGTGAAATGCAACGAGCAGGCCGATCGTGACTGTCGATTCGTCGCCTACACCAATTCAATCCAGGACTACTGGAGCGGGGCGTTGCCGGACTATCAATGCGACACCTTCACCGCCGCAGCGTTATGACCGAGGTCGAATCTCGACGAGCGGTCGTCGTCACCGGTGCCTCGACGGGGATCGGGCGGGCAACCGTCGCTGACCTGGTATCGGAAGGTTTCCTGG
>DATFQP010000013.1:0-2576 GCA_035264145.1 Propionibacteriaceae bacterium | reverse complement strand
CAGCGGAAGACTTGATCAGCGTCGGCCGGATCGACGAACTCCACGAAGGCCCTGGGAAAGGGCAGCAGGACTTCGGGCACGGGCTGCAGCATACGCTCGGCGCCTCGCGCCAATCGGGGGAGCAGGGCGGACATGCGCCCTGCACGACACCCTGAGCTCAGGTGTGTGACATGGCCTGGGGGCTTCTTGTCCCTGGGCTTGCCTGCGAGCTCCACCGTTTCCGCGCCGGGCTTTTCGTCGGGCGAGGGCACCCTCCAAAACGTCCTCTAGAGACGGTGCCTGGACACGGAAATGGGTGCCGGAGGGGACCAGGCCAGCCTTCGATAGCTTCAGTGCTGCCCAGCTACGCTGAGAACGTGCAGTCGACCAGCCCCGATGCGTCTGCGCAGGTGCGGCCGGCCGCTTCCCGGCCGGTTTTTGTGCCAGCGGCCAAGGTGGGACTGTCCACATCGTCGGTCTATCCCGAAAGCACCTCCAGCGCGTTCGAGTTGGCGCGCCGGTTGGGCTACGACGGGGTTGAGCTGATGGTCGGGCTTGACCCGGTGGCGGCCGACATCGACGCCGTGGAGAAGTTGCGGGATTACCACGGTGTGCCGGTGCTGTCGATCCATTCGCCGTGCTTGTTGATCACTCAGCGGGTATGGGGAACCGATCCGTGGGCAAAGCTGGAGCGCTCCGCAGAGGCGGCTCAACGCCTCGGTGCGGACATCGTCGTCGTGCATCCACCCTTTCGCTGGCAGCGCGACTACGCCCGAGGGTTCGTCGAGGGAATCCGCCGGCTCAACGAGGACACCGGTGTCACGTTCTGCGTCGAAAACATGTATCCATGGCGTACTCCGTACGGAGAGTTGATGGCCTATTTGCCAGGCTGGGATCCGACCGACCGCGACTATGCCGATCTGACCCTCGACGTGTCGCACGCGTCGACCTCGAATCAGCAGTCCCTGGCGTTGGCGCGAGCCTGGGGCGACCGGTTGCGGCACGTTCATCTCACTGACGGGACAGGGTCGGTCAAGGATGAACATCTGGTGCCGGGCCGCGGTGACCAGCATGCTGGGATGTTGCTCAACTACCTGGCGGAGCAACGTTTCGAGGGGCATATCGTCGTGGAGATCAACTCCCGGAGGAGCGAAACGCGGGCCTCGCGTGAAGCCGACCTGGCGGAGTCCTTGGCGTTCACCCGGCTGCACCTGGCGGCTCCCGCCCACACGGCGTATGCGGTCGACGCCGGCGGCGTGGCCAGCGTCCTGTAGATGTTGCGTCGAGCGCTGCTTGCTGTCGCCCGCAGCAACTCGATCAAGAAAGCGACCACCCGGGCTCCTATAGCCCGTCACGTGGTGCAGCGGTTCGTGCCGGGGGAGACCGCGGACGATGCGGTCATCGCGACCGGGCAGCTGGTCGGTGCCCGACTCTCGGTCAGTCTTGATCATCTGGGCGAGGACACCACGACCAGAAAGCAGGCTGACGCGATCGTCTCGGCCTATCTGGACGTGCTCGGGCGGCTAGCGAAGGCGGGCCTGACCGCGGCGACCGAAGTGTCGGTCAAGTTGTCTGCGCTCGGCCAGTCACTGGCCGATGGAGACAAGGTCGCTCTGGCAAACGCCGAGCAGATCTGCGGCGCCGCCCGCACCGCCGGGACGACGGTGACCGTCGACATGGAGGACCACACGACCACTGACTCCACCCTCGAGGTGGTATCCGAGCTGCGCAAGGACTTCCCCGGCACCGGCGCCGTGCTGCAGGCCTACCTGTACCGCACCGAAGCTGACTGTCGCGATCTTGCTTACGCCGGCTCACGGGTGAGGTTATGCAAGGGCGCCTACGCCGAGCCGGAGAGCGTTGCATTCCATGATCGTGCCGAGATCGACCTGTCCTACGTGCGGTGTCTGAAGATCTTGATGGCCGGTGAAGGCTATCCGATGCTGGCCACGCACGACCCCCGTTTGATCGAGATCGGGCAGTGGCTGGCGGCAGATCGCGGACGAGGGCTGGACTCGTACGAGTTCCAGATGCTCTACGGCATCCGCCCGACCGAGCAGCGGCGGCTGGCCGATCTGGGCCATCGAGTGCGGGTCTATGTGCCGTACGGCAGCGACTGGTACGGCTACCTTGTCCGGCGCCTGGCCGAGCGCCCCGCCAACCTGGCCTTCTTCGCCCGCTCGCTGATCAGCAAGGACTGATTGCCGATCCTGAACCCTCGTGACAGGCCCCCTTCTTTTTCGACTTCGAGCCTTGCGGGACTTCCTCGAGCCCTGAGGAACGGGCTCGACGAATGCCGACGGGGCTCGAAGTCGAGCTAGGCGGGCGGTGCCGAACGGGCTCGAAGTCGAGCTGGGCGGGCGGTAGCGACGGGTCTCGAAGTCTAGTTAGGCGGAGGTACCGAACGGGCTCGGAGGTAGGGGGCGGTACCTAACGGGCTCGACGTCGAGTCAGGTGGCGGAGGTTCCTAGTCTCAAAGCCAGGAGAGACGGGGGGCCAGCACGGCATACCCGACGAACGCGGCAATGTCGAGCACGGTATGCGCGACGACCAGGGGGCCGATCCGCCTCCAGCGAACGTAGATCAGGCCGAAGACC
>DATFQP010000012.1:0-3973 GCA_035264145.1 Propionibacteriaceae bacterium | reverse complement strand
GTCGTTCGCGTGGCACAGGCCTTCGCGGGGTGCTGGCGGACACCACCACTCATCGCGCTTGTCGCTGCACTGACCTGAACGCATCGATTCGCTCCAACGCAGGTCCCACGCAACGTCCCACACTTTGCTCGCGGCGTCGTTAACCACTTGCCGTGCCGGGATCCATGGAGCAATGCTCAGATGACTCGAGTCAACCAGAGAGCAGAGCATGAGCACGATCAAGCAGAGCGTGGCCCAAGAGTTTGCCGAGCATATTCAGTACCATCGTCGGCTTGCTGAGCTCGAGCAGGTAGCCGCGCGCCTGGGCGCCTCCCCCACAGATAATGGCGTTGTCGAGATGATCGTTAGTCGACCCGCTGTCGATGAGCGAAGGGTCCTGCAGCATGGCGTCCTCGACGCGGTGCACGGGCTCCGCGGGGACAGCTGGGAGACTCGGGGGGCTGACACCGCCAGTGGAAGGGCGGACCCGCTCCGACAGATCACGGTCATGAACAGCCGGATGCTGGCCACCGTTGCGGGCGCCCGCGACCGCTGGCAGCTTGCCGGAGACCAGCTGATCGTCGACCTCGACATTTCGATCGACAACCTGCCTGCGGGCACCTGGCTGCAGATCGGCGAGGCGGTAGCCGAGGTGACCGAGCCACCGCACACCGGGTGCGCGAAGTTCGCGGGCCGGTTCGGCGCTGATTCGCTGCAATGGGCCAACAGTCGGGTCGGCAGGCAGCTGCGTCGACGGGGCATGCATGTGCGCGTGCTTATCTCCGGCACCGTACGTGCCGGTGATGCTATCCGCCCCCTCCGGTAGGCAGGCCCCCCTTGCTCCGCCCAGCACCACGGCGCTCCTCGCCGTGGGCTTGTCTGGCGGTCAGCGATCGCCGTTCCGTTGCTCGGCCCGGCGGACGAAGACGGCGCGGAGGGCCTGGTTGGTCTCAAGCTCTGCGGCCCGTTGGAAGGCGGCGGCCGCTGCCGGGAGGCGGCCCAGCCGCTCCAGCATGTCGCCGCGGGCGGCGTGGAACAGCGGGTAGCGCTGCAGGCCGTTGACCTCGGTGAGCGGATCGAGCCGCTCAAGACCCGCGGCCGGCCCGTCGGCTCGGGAGACGGCGACAGCGTGGTTGAGATCCAGGACCGGTGACGGCGTGAGGTGGCGCAGTACGACGTAGAGGGCGGTGATGCGACGCCAGTCGGTCGAGGTGACGTCGGCCGCGCGCGCGTGGCAGGCGGCGATCTCGGCCTGCAGGGTGTACGGGCCGCCGCCGAGCTCGCCGGCCTGGGCCAGGTCCTCCAAGCCGCGGCGGATCAGCAGCCGGTCCCAGCGCCGGCGGTCCTGGGCCTCCAGCAGTACGGGGGTCCCGTCGGCCGAGTGCCGAGCCTGCAACCGGGCTGCCTGCAGCTCTATCAGGGCCACCAGGCCTCGGGCCTCGGGGTGCTCCGGCTGCAGCGCGACCACCCTCCGGCCGAGCCGGAGGGCGTCGTAGCAGAGCTCGGGACGGATCCAGTCCTCCCCGGCGGCGGAGGCGTACCCCTCGTTGAAGATCGCGTAGATCACGGCGAGCACCACGCCGAGCCGGGCCGGCAGGTCCGCCGCCCCCGGCATCTCAAACCGCGCTCCCGCTTTGGCCAGCCGGCGCTTGGCCCGCACGATGCGTTGGGCGGCGGTGGTCTCGCTGACCAGAAAGGCCCGGGCGATCTCGGCCGTCTGCAGCCCGGCGACCACCTTCAGAGTGAGTGCGATCTGACTCTCCCGGCTCAGGGCGGGGTGACAGGACATCAGAATGAGGGTGAGCTCATCGTCTTGGACCGGGTCGTCCAGCATGTCGTTCACCTCCTCGGTGGGGTCGTGGTGTTCGGGTTGGTCGGCGGCGTAGAGGGTGTGCTTGCGGTCTCCGGTGGTCCGGCGTCGGGCGTGGTCGACCAGGCGGTGGTGGGCGGTGGCCATCAGCCAGGAACCCGGGTGCCGAGGTACACCGTCGACGGGCCACTGGCGGAGGGCGGCGGCAAAGGTGTCCGAGGCCAGGTCCTCGGCCAGGGCCAGGTCACCACCGGTCCGCCGCGCCAGAGCGGCCGTCAGTCTGGCGGACTCGATCCGCCAGACTGCGGCCACCGTGTCGGCGATGCTGTCAGTCACGCCGGCGGTTCACCGGTGGGCATCACCTGGACGATATGCGAAGTGCCGGTCCAGCCGGGCCACAGCTCGCGGTGAATGTCCATGAACCGGCGGGTCCACTCGATCACGTCCTCCTTGGAGCGGACCTCGTAGACCACGTAGCTGACCAGCTCCTTGGTCTCAGTGAACGGGCCGTCGAGGACGCTCAACTCCTCGGACTCGACCGCCACGTCGGTGCGGGTCTGGGGGAGCAGGCCGCCCATGTCGAGCATGACGCCGGCGGCGGTGGCCTCCTGGCCGAGGGTCGCGATGGCATGGAAGAGCTCGGCCGAAGGTGGGGTGTCGGGCTGGCTGGCGAAGAGGACGGAGAGGTAGCGCATCGGAGTAGTTCCCTTCGGTTTGTTGGGAGTGTGGATGGTTCGGGTCAGCCGTTGTTGGTCAAGGAGCGGTAGGCGTGCACCGCCACTGCGGCCAGCCATACCCAAACGGCGACAACGGCAGCGATGAAGGGCAGGATGACGGCCGGACCGGTTGCGCCGCTGCTGACGCCGACGAATGCGACCGTGAAGCCGATGCCGGTGATCCGGGACCACCAGGCAAGCCGGCGCGCACCGGAACGCGCGAAGGAGCGGGCCAGGACGAAGGTTGCGAGGATCAGTGCGGTGAATCCGATCCCGCTGGTGACGAAGTGGCCGATCCCGTGCCAGGTCGGCGTGGCCGGCGTGGCGACTCCGACCGGGTAGCCCAACCCCGGGTCGGCGACCAGCAGACCGGCGGCTACCATCCCCAGCCCGAACGTCGTGATCAGCCGAGGCGCCCACCGGCTGGGGCCCCAGCGACGGAGGCCGACGGCGAAGGCGATCACCATGGCGCCGGTCAGGATGAGGTTGGCCATCTGGATCCAGCCTTGCGGCCCCGCGGCCAGCTGGCTCCAGGCGTGCCGGCTCAGGTCGAACCCATCGTGTGCGAGGGCCTGGACGACCGACGTGGTCACGTAGATCGGGCCGGCGATGATGCCGTAGCCGAGCAGGGACCGGGTGACCCGCTGCGCGGGCGTGGTGTCGCAAGCGGCGTCGGTGCGAGCGGCCGAGGCGAGGGTGGTGGCGGACATGAGGACTCCTTATCGAGTTTGCGGCCCCGTCGTGGGTGCCTTTCACCCCCTGCTCGATCGAGTCAACCGCCGATCGACAGCTATCGAGAAGAAGTTTCAGCTTTTTCTGCAGGGCCGATCCGTCCAGGGGTCTCGGCATGGCGGTCTCGCCCGGCCGCCAAGAAATTGCTCAAGTGACGACTGTCCGAGTGGCCACAGCTCGATCACCAGGACTATAGGCCGGTCCCAGCCAGGCGATTACTCAGTCGGCACGGCGGGCGAGCCGAAGGATGTACTCACGAGCTCCGTCGAGGGCTCTCCTCGGCACTGGCTGACTCGCTCTCCTGGTAGTCGAACTCGGTCGGGTCGACGTTGATCTCTTGTAGCAGTCGGTCGATCTTGGCCTCTACCCGATCCTCACCCTCCTTGGACTGGGAGGAGCCCCAGAAATAAAACATGGCCAGTCCGGCGGCCTGCCAGACGAGCTGGAGGAACTCCGACTGCCAGTTTTCCAGGGTGGAGGAAAAGAATTGCGGTAGGTACTCCGACCAGGTGAACGGCTGTCCGTGCTGCTCTGACTCGTTGCGTTGAACGATCAGCTGGAAAATGAATTGGCCGGCCCAGGACACCAGGAAGAAGGCGCCCGTGATGAACCCGAACGAGTACGCCTTCGGAATCGATGGTCGGGCGTGCCGGCCGGTACGACGTTGCTCAGTTACCACTGTTCTCGCCTCCCTTTGACGCACTTGCACGTGCGCTGGGCAGAATGTCCGTCCCGG
>DATFQP010000011.1:0-8732 GCA_035264145.1 Propionibacteriaceae bacterium | reverse complement strand
GACCGTCTCCGGGGATTCCTCGATGCACATGCCGCCACGATGCCCCGGACCACGCTGCGCTTCGCCGCCGAGAAACTCGATCCCGCCGAACGCCAGCGTTACCGCAACCGACCCTGACCGGGCAAGGCCTGACCACACAATTAACATCCTGTAAACCTTCGCCTCGAAGGAGCACATCCATGGGACACGAAGGCATTCGCTGCTGATCGCGGTCGCGCGAGCGGATTGGTAAGCAGTCTGCGAAGCAAACGCAAACCTAGACTTCCTCTAAGTGCATCCCGGTGCCTAAGGACCTTGCGTCAACCCGACCGCCGATGGCCGCCGGGCACCTTTGGTTTTCTGGCAGAGCCAAACTTCGATCAGCATTGGATGGGCCTGCACCGGTTCGAGGGCGAACGCTTGCACTTTCGATCTGGCTCGACCAGATCTCGCGATTGGAAGGGCGGTCGAGATATGCGAAGGTCGGATTCGAGTCACCGGACTGGACTCGGGAGCTGTCGCCGCAATCGGCTCGAGTCGGTGTGGGGAGCGATATGGGGAGCAACGCCCGCTCGCCTGCAGAGCTTGGAACGGCAGCGCCTAGTTGGAGCCGTGTTTTGCGCCCCGGTAGGACTCGAACCTACGCGCGACAGATTAGAAACAGACCATGATCAACAATGAGATCACCTGACCATATTCCCTAGTGGAACAGCATTTTGCGACAATGTGACAGGCTCGTCATGAGCAAGAATAAGGACGCGATAGAAACCATGTAGGGAGTCATGTGGGGAGCCCGTGATCTTGAAATCCTTGTGCCTAGCTTCTCGGGACCTTGAGTGACATTAAGTCTGCATGACCTGGGCCGCGCGGTGCTCGTACAACGTTTTGACCTTAACCCGATGCGCAGCCGCCAGCGTCGCAGGCAGGATGCCGCGTACCGGCCGCACTGTCGATCCAGGCCAAGCTCACCCCAACAGGACTGTTCAACGCAGCTCCTGGGCGGCGACACTCCTGTGCCGCAAGCACCGCAGCGACGATCGCAAGCGCGAAGGACGCGCTAAAGCCAAATCTAGATTCGGCGCGGCCGGACTGATCCATTGGCCTAAGGCGGCGTCTGTGGCTTCCCCGGCTGGGTTCCCGACCACGGCCAGCAAGATTACCGCAATCGTCGCCAGCGCCGCCGTACGGCTAGCAAGCACATAGCCAAAAGGTTGTAAGCCTCACAAGATCAATACCCCCTGGTGCCCTGAACCAGCGCCAGGGTTCTTGTCTTCCCCAATCCCGCTTGTCCCACACAGTTAGCGCCGACCGGCTCGACGCTCGAGATCATCCCATGGGAGGGTCAACTGGCGCGCGTTCCATCCACGACGCCACGCCGGCGAGTCAAGGCCAGGCCTAGCGCGATCATGCCGACGCCGAGCACCAGGTGAAGAAAGTCATCGGCAGTATTTACCGGAACGAAATTGGCCGCCGACCTCTGGCCCACAATGAGGCCATAGACGAACAGCACCAGATAAATGACACCACCCCACACCAGGTAATTGCGCGCCCCACTGACAGTGCGAGCCAGCAGCAACCCAGCAACACCAAACAACAAGTGGACGATGTTGTGCAAGATTGACACCTGAAAAACGCCGAGCAGGAGGGCGTCGGAATGATGCGAATAAATTGCCAGTGCGCTGTAGTTTGTGGTGATCCCTGGTATGAAGCCGAGCACACCGATGGCGAGGAAAACGATGCCGACCGCTAGGGCGGCCTTCTGGACCGCTGTTCGGTCGGTGCGGGCGGTCGTTGGGGCTGACGCAGACATGTAGCTCCTGTTCAGGGTTGCTTATCTGCCTTGCCGGATACCCACAATGCTGTCAGTAAAACGTCACCGTCATGGTTACCACTACTGGTGAAGCCCGTTCGGAGCGGTTCCTCACGATCTGTAAACGCTGGTGCTCCCGACACTCCTGGCAAACACAGCCGCGGACATGTGCGGCATTGGTTCGTGTTGGAGGTCGTTCCCACGGGCTCTTGTCAAGGCAGCGTCCAACTTGGTTGACGGCCTCGGCTGTGGGTGCCGCCAGTCATGGCAGCCGTAGTTGCTGAAAAGGAACCGCATTCCCCGGACCGCAGGTGCGGATCCAGATCAGGGTCGGCCAGGTACCCGTCCATGTCCTCGATGAGTTTCAGACGCCAAGCGATACGTGTCACCTTGTCCGCCACCCACATATGGGATGCTTCGTGGGCCACCTCACCCAACAGCACCCTGCGTGTTTAAGTCCTTAATCAAATTCGATGGGAACTTGTTCTTCAATCGCCAGCGGCGCATGTTCCTCGTTTGGCGGTTGATGCCCGGGGTAACTGGCAGGCCTTGACCGAAGGACCAAGAAAGGACCGCGATGTTCTTTCCATAGACAGGAACTCCAGTTCAAGTCGACGCCGGAGAAGCCGGACGGGGCGTACGCCCGCAAGCTTCAAGAGGTGCTCGGCGGGCAGTACGGGGAGATCACCGTGGCCATGCAATACGGTTTCCAAGCTTGGAACACTAAGATGCCCGGCAAGTGGCGGGACCTCCTCTTCGGCATCGGTGCCGAGGAGTTCGGCCATGTGGAGATGCTCGCGATCATGATCGCTCAGCTGCTCGAGGATGCACCCCCCACCGACACCGAGGCCGCCATCGACTCCGACCCAACGATCGCCGCCGTGATCGGGCAGACCGACGTGCAGCATGCGATCGTCGCGGGTGCCGGTGCACGGGCAGTCGACAGTAACGGCAACCCGTGGCAGGGCAGCTACATCACCAGCGGCAACTTGCTGGCCGATTTCACTGCGAACGCGAACGCTGAGATGCAGGGCAGGCTGCAGGTCGCACGGCTCTATCACATGACCGACGATCATGGCGTGAAGGACCTGCTGAAGTTTCTGCTCGCCCGAGACACCATGCACCAAAACCAGTGGATTGCCGCGATCCAGGAGCTCCAGGACGAAGGCACGGAAAAGATGCCTGTCCGAGCAACTTTCCGCAGGGCGAGGAGCACCGCGAGTACTCGTATCAATACCTCAACTTCTCTGACGGAACCGCAGTCCGCGAGGCCAGCTGGCTTAGCGGCGCTACACCTGACGGACTTGGTGAGTTCAGCTACCACGACGGACCGACCAGCGGTGCGCCGATGCCCCCGCCGGTCGCACCTGACCCACGGCTGTACGGGACAACTAGCAAACCGAATCTGGTGGAGAAGATCACCGCCAAGGTGAAGGATGTCGCTGACCGCTAATAGCTGGCTCGACAGGCCGATAACCGGCACTCGCTCCGCCGCAGATCGGGGCGGTCCCGGAAACCGGTTGAACCTGGCCGGTTGGGAATGATAACTCCAGGTACACACGAGGCTCGACGTCGGTTCCGGGAGTCGCCACTTCCACTGATCGATGCGAGGACGTTTGATCCGCCGATGCTCTCCAATTGATGCAGTGCTGCGGACAAGGAATCAGGTATGTAAGACACCTGGTCTTCCTCAAGTCACGAGCACAGCTCCTGATCGCTTTTTCGAACTGATCACCACCAAGAGCGATCCCGTCGAGGGGAGCAGATATGCCGAGCAACGACAAAGGCGTCGATGTCCCGGGGCGAGATAGTCAACTTGCTCGTCCAGAAGATCGCCTCGGACCGCAATCCGTCCGTCACCATGATGAGTATCATCGAGGAGCTGCTCGCGCCGGATGACGTCCCGGCATATGTGGGGGTCCTGATGGACAAGGTGAAGACGACAAGTACGTTCGCGGTCCCGGTGCTCAATAGTCGCGCTGGCCGCCACCTCAGGGACGCTGACTAGTCCCGAGCGTGGCTGGGCCGCCGAGATCGGCTGGTACCTGTTCAACACGGTGATCTTCGGCGCCCACACCCCCAACCTGTGGGAGGACACCGCCTGGCCCGGGTTCGCCCAGTCCCGGTGGATGGCTCGCCACGGGCTGCTGGTCGGGTCGCTGCTCACCGCAGTGTTTTTGCGGCCATTCACGGGCCGCTGCTGAAGGCGACCCGAACGGGTCCCGGATGGATTGGTGTTCCTGACCGCGCTCATCGCCCGCCACCTGCTCGGCATGCACCTGTTGGACACCGGCGGCAGCATCTTGGCGGCCGGTGTCCAGCACGCCTCCTGGAACGCCGCCCAAAGCTCGAGGCTGTCGAGGGCGGCGACTGGGACTGGCAGATGGTGACTGCCGTGGCTCTGCTGACACTCCTCCTGGCAGTCGGCCGCCGGATTCGCGTCCGCAGGCCCGCCCGGTCGGGCCGGAAGCCGAGAAAGTCGCCTCGGCGCAGTGGATCACACCACCGGCTCCCCGCAGCCCGAATCCAGAGGCGCCCGCAGACGACGACAGGCACAAGTTGTGAAGCGCCCCAGGCCTGCTCGGCACACCGAAGAGGTCTGGACCCCGCTGGGCCTACTCAGCGGCCGCCTGGCTGTACGCCGCCTGGCGGCGGCCCCGAGCCGGTCGTAGCGGCTCTGAGCCGGTCGTAGCCAACGGTTCCACTCACTAGTAGCAGGCCGGCCGCGAGCAGCGGTAGCCCAGATCGCCGCCACCATGAGGAAGTGGCGACTTGTGAGGGCCGGCTCGGTCCTGGCTTGGCGACGGTCGGATGACCCGCCCGCCACCTTCACGTGGAGTTACGCGCGGCGGAACCGGGGGCGCACGGTGAGGTAGATGCTGGCCAGCAGGTAGTAGGCGATGTAGCTCAGCGACAGGCCGATCGCGATCGGTCCTGGCTCGGGCAACCGCAGCAGGATCACTGCGTACAGCACGACCCACAGCCCCGCCAGGGTCAGATTGAGCTTGCGGAACACGGTGGTCCGCGACGGGTAGATGTACTTGATTGGCACGAACACCAGGGCCGCACAGCTCACCAGCAGTACGGCGGTGATCACCGGAGACAGGTCGAGGATGACCACGTAGAAGGCCACCACGTTCCAGTAGCTGGGGAAGCCGAGGAAGTAGTGGTCGTCGGTCTTGGCGTCGACCCGGCAGAACTGGTAGCTCGAGGCCAGCAGTGGCAGCGCCGCGAGCACCACGCAGAGCGTGCCGTCGGGCAGGTGTCCGCCCACCCAGAGCAGCATCACCGGGGCGAAGACGTAGGTCAGGTAGTCGACGATGTCGTCGAGCCGGGCGCCGTCCAAACTGGGGATGGTCTGCTTGACCTTGAGCCGCCGGGCCAGCATGCCGTCGGTGCTGTCGACGATCAACGCGACCAGCAGAATCCAAAAGGCGCGGACGGTGTTGCCGTCCAGGGCGGCGATGATCACCAACAGCGCGAGGACACTGCCGGTCGCGGTGTAGGCGTGCACCATCCATCCCGCGGCCCGTTGGCGCCGGGTCGCGACGACGGGCTGCTCGTTAGCTGAGATGGCTGCCATTCTCGACTCCCTGATGGGCCGCTACCACACGACCGATTGCGCTGATCCTGCCTTACCCGAGGGCGAGCACCCGCTTCTCGTCCCCAGTGCGGGTGGTCGCGTAGTCGGCCAGCGTGTTGGGTTCACGCTCCTCGCTCCGCTGCGGGCCGCCGCGCGGCGATGCACGATGTAAAGACGATGAGTGATCAGCGTCAGATCGTTACCGGGCCGCGCGCTGGAGAGCCGGCCGGGGCGAATCCACCTGTCCATGCTGCGAGCGCTGGAGAGCCGGCCGGGGCGAATCCACCTGTCCATGCTGCGAGCCGACGAGTCTGACTCGCCGGCGGAGACACCTACGACCTGGACGACGGCCCACTATGTGCAGCCGTGACGCCCAGCCACCGAGCCTCTGCGGAGGACTAGACGGGTGATGCAGACAGCGGTCAGCTAGGCACGCGTTAGACAGCAGCCCGGCTCCCAAGTGATGAAGTACTTCGCCGTGCCCGTGCACCCGGGCGACGTAGGCCTCCCACTCCGTCCCGCTGCTTCGCCGCCAGGCGATCACGAGGCCAGGGCGCCGGTAGCCGCCGGCTCCGCCAACCCAGACGTGCCGCCGTCTGACGTGGTCACCGGTCATCAGCGGGCAGGTCGTCGCGGGCCTACGCTGTGGACGCCCCGGGCGGAGCGGCGCCACTACGCGGCCCAGACGACGTCGACCAAGCGGGTCATCCCAGCGGGGGTTCTGATGGTGCCGGCGGCTTCCAGCGCGCTGATGCAGTAGGCCGCCAGCTCGTCGGGCGGGAGTCGCGGCGGACGGCTCCGGCGGCCGCCGCCTCGGTGAGCAGGCCGGCGACGATGGCGATCAGCTGGGCCTGCCGGTCGTCGGCCGGGCCGTCCCGGTGCAGCGCGGCTGTCACGTCGGCGCCGTGCTGCCGGCGCTGGCAGATCCGCCCGTACGCCGCGAGGACGGCGCGCAGCCGCTCCGCGCTGTCCCCCGGCTGCTCGCGGATGGCGGCCAGCCGGGCCAGTGGTCGGCGACCTGGCGGTTGTGCCAGGCCGCCACAACCCGTTCGACGTCTGGGAAGTATTTGTACAACGTCGCCCGGCCGATGCCGGCGGCCGCGGCGATCTGCGACATGCTGATGCCCAAAAGTCCACGGCTGCTCACCAGCTCGCCGGCCGCCGCCAGGATGGCGTCGCCTAAAACTTGCGTCAACGCGACCGCCGATGGCCGCCGGGCACCTTTGGTTTTCTGACAGAGCCAAGCTTCGATCAGCATTGGATGCCTCCACCGGTTCGAGAGCGAACGCTTGCGCTTTTCGATCTGGCTCGACCAGATCTCGGCGATTGGAAGGGCGGTCGAGATGGTGCGAAGGTCGGATTCGAGTCACAGGACTGGACTCGGCAGCAGTCGCCGTAATCGGCTCGAGTCGGTGTGGGGAGCGATATGGGGAGCAACGCCCGCTCGCGTGCAGAGCTTGGAAGTGCAGCGCCTAGTTGGAGCCGTGTATGGCGCCCCCGGTAGGACTCGAACCTACGACCGACAGATTAGAAGGCTGCTGCTCTATCCTCTGAGCTACGGGGGCCTGCGTCCGGAACTGTGCCGGACTCGCCGAATCCTACGCTCCAACATCCTGTCCGCGGTCGATCCAAAAATGCGTTCTCCGGGCCATTCTCGTGCCCGGATAGGTTCAACGAATGGCCCTGCACCACGACCCGTCAACCTCCGGTGTGGTGCCGTGGCGACAACTCATCGTGCCGGTGTACGGGCCAACGATGCTGATCTCGATCGGCGAGGGTGCGGTGCTGCCGATCGTCGCGCTGTCAGCGCGATCGCTGGGGGCAACGGTCGGTGTGGCTGCGCTGCTGGTCGCGTTGATCGGCATCGGTCAGCTGCTCGGAGACCTGCCCGCCGGGGCCGTTGCTGCACGGATCGGCGAGAAGCGTGGCCTGATTCTGGCTTGTGCGCTCGACTGCTGTGCCCTGTTCGGCGCTTTCCTCGCGTCGTCGCTGGTTCTGCTGGCCGTCGCCATGTTCACCACCGGGCTGGCCTATGCGATGTTCAGTCTCGCTCGACAGTCCTATCTCACCGAGGCGATTCCGTTGCCCATGCGAGCCCGCGCGCTGTCGACCTTGGGCGGCACCTTTCGGATCGGCCTCTTCATCGGTCCCTTCGTAACTGCGGCGATTCTCAGCTTCGCCAGCATTGGAGCGGTGTACGCGTTCGGCGCCCTGATGAGCCTTGCCACGGCGATCTTGACCGCGTTCCTGCCCGATGTGACCCTCGAGCACCGACGGGCGCACGCTGCCGCTGGTGAGCCACACCGGTCGGTGGCGTCAGTCCTCTACGAGCACCGCCGGGTCCTCCTCACCCTCGGCACAGGCATCCTCATCCTCTCGGCGGCACGGAGCACCCGTTCAGCGCTCGTGCCACTGTGGGCCGACAGTCACGGAATAGACGCCGCTACCACAAGCGTGATCTTCGGCGTCTCGGCCGGATTGGAACTCCTGCTGTTCTATCACGGTGGCGCGATCATGGACCGCTTCGGGCGAGCCTACGTTGCTGCGCCCTCCTTGATCATTCTTGGTGCGGGCTTCTTGCTGTTGCCGCTGACCGCTACCCCGGCCGCCATTGCGGCGGTCGCGGCTCTGATGGGCTTGGGCAACGGCCTCTCCGCCGGCATCGTGATGACCCTGGGGGCCGATGCGTCGCCCAGCCTTGGCCGGGCCCAGTTTCTTGGCGGCTGGCGACTGTGCAGTGATCTTGGCAACGCTGGTGGCCCGCTCATCATCAGCGCCATATCCGCGGTAGCGACACTGGCCGTTGCCGCCTACGCGATGGGCATCATCGCTCTGGCCGGATCTGGTTGGCTGATCAAGTGGGTACCACTGTTGGCGGCTCGACCGCAGCGTCGGCCGAGGCCAGCGACAGCGACAGCGACAGCGACAGACGCGAGTTGACCATGATCATTGTTGACGTCAGGAACCATAGAGTATGGCCGTGAGCGAACTCTTGGTCTGGGTTGACTGCGAGATGACCGGACTGGATCTGACCGCCGACGCCCTCGTCGAGGTTGCCGTGCTCGTCACCGACGCTCAACTGCAGGTTCTCGGTGACGGTGTCGACGTCGTGATCAAGCCCAGTGCCCAGGCGATCGACCAGATGGGCGACTTCGTCCGCACCATGCATTCGACATCGGGATTGCTCACTGCCCTCGACGGCGGCCTCTCGATGCGAGAGGCCGAGCAGCGCGTGCTGGATTATGTTCGCCATTTCGTTCCAGAGCCACGGAAGGCGCCCCTCGCGGGCAACACCGTCCATACCGATCGCGCGTTCCTTGCCCGGGACATGGCCGAGTTCGAGAGCTACGTGCACTATCG
>DATFQP010000010.1:0-13272 GCA_035264145.1 Propionibacteriaceae bacterium | reverse complement strand
AGTCGTACGGCACGAAGCTGGCCACCTTTCCGTTCCAGGTGCGCTCGCTGGCTGGTTTGGACAGCTCTTTAACGAGTGCCGCGACCAGGAGAGCCGCACTGATGATCCGGCCGATCCACTTCACGGGTGATGACTTATGCGTTCCTTTCGTCTTCACCGGTGATGACTCATCCGTTCCTTTCTTCACCGGTGATGACTTATGCGTTCCTTTCATCCCCTTCTCCTAAGCATCGAGGTGGACGGAACGTCCCTGGATCGCCGACATGTCGTCCGATGCTGCGGCGAGCAGCCGATCAGACAGTCCTCGGAGAGCGCGAGCAACCGCCACCTCGTCGCCGATCTCGGGCACGTTCGCTTCACCCGGTCGAAGACGAGCCGCACCACGCCCGTCAAGCTGGGCCCGGGAAGCACTGTGCAGCACGGCATGAGCCGCCGTGCTGTCCTCGTGCTCGTAGAGGTAGAGGTCAACATGCCACTTCTTGACCTCCGATGGGGACTCGGAAGTCTGGTCAGGTGTTGCTGCCGCTCCCCCTGGGTCAGGTCCGACCTCCGGGGATCCATCGTGCTCGATGTGCGAGTCCGGGCCCGGGAAAAAGAGGCTCTCTCGGCCCGTATCCGACCAGCGCACCAAGTACGGCGGCTCACCGGCCGCTCCATGCACCTCTACGATCTCACCATCTCTTACCGGCGTACCCACTGTTGCGCCGGCCACCACGATTCGATCACCTACTTGTGCGTGCATGTTCGTCTCCTCTGCCTCGACGCTCAGCCGCGCTCGATCTGGATCCGCTGCTTGGTCGGCTCGCCGCTCGGCTTCGGCATCCGGATCTCCAGCACCCCGTCCCGGTACGCCGCCGAGATAACGTCCGGTCCGGTCCCTTTGGGCAGTTGGACTTGGCGTACGAAGCTTCCGTACCGGAATTCGCTGCGATAACCCTCCGCGGTCTTGTCCTGCCTTTCCTCGCGACGCTCTGCGCGTATGGTCAAGACCCCGTCGTCGACCGTCACATCGATGTCCCGCTCGGGATCGACACCGGGTAGCTCGGCCCGGATCACGATATGGTCCTGGTCGGAGAACTCTTCGACCTTGATCGGTGCACCAGCCATCGGCTCGTCGCCTCGGGAGAACCAGCCGAAATCCTCGAACGGCCAGCTCGGCAGCCAGTCGCCTAGATGGCGCGGCCAGCGGGCGGTAAGTGGCTTCTGCGGAGTGAGCGCTGACTTCGATTCGGCCTCTTCGGTCATGGGAATTCCCTCCTTCTAGGTTGAAAGTGGCCGTCATTTGCAGCTCATTTCATAGTGCCGCGCCGAAGGCCAGATGGCGAGAGACGAAGGTCCTCAACTAAGGAACTGATAGATGACCGCTCGTGCTTGGACAGGCCGCCGCGGCTGCAACGGCGACGAGAGGCCCCAAACGCGACGAGCTGAGACTCAGAGCTCCCGGGCTTCCGATTCCTGCCAACCCAAGTTCATCGCCATCCGCTCCAGGACCTCGAGCACGGTGGCGAAGTCCTCCGGGCTGATGCCCCTGCCTATCTCCTCGTCGGTCGCCCTCAAGACGGGTGCAAGCCGGCGATAAGACGTGTAGCCCAGTTCGGTCAACTCGTAGTCCTGCTCCCGCCGCCGCAGCCAACCGCTGTCTTCAAGCTCCGACAGCTCATCAGCCAAGGTCGCCGGCTCGACCTCACGATGGACCCGCGCCAAGGCCTCGACCAGTTCATCGTGGGAGACCGGCCCTCTGCTGAGTAGGTTCATGACCTCCCATTGCCGGCGCGTAATCCCATGCTCGTCCAGCGCCTTGCCGAAGTGCTCGTTGATCAACCTGTCGACTAGCCGCAACCAGAAGTCCACCGGGCGACGAGGTGGCTGCATTCCACGCCGCGGAGGAATGGGCGGATCATCTGCCGTCACCGCCACATCCCTCCCATCAGACGAATTCTGCAACGCTCATACACTGCTCGCACGCGGTTCTTCGAGCCAGTCCCTATCTGCTGGTGCGCTTGCGCCGCATTCTCGGCGCTGCGCCGCTTGCTCGACCGCCGCTGCTGAATGCGCTGGCTACCCCAAGAATGAATCCGAAATTGTACCAGTTGCCGTTGTTGTTCACGTCGTAGATGTTCACGTCTGGGTTGAACAACGACACCACGAACGTGATCGGGCTGATCAACCCCTGCCACAAACCCAACCAGAAACCGGCCGCTTCCGGGTCCGTGCCGGCAAGTTCATTCGGCCCAGCAGCGCACGCAGCGAGCAGCAACAGTGCTCCAATGAGCGGTACGGCGCACTTAGCGCCTGGTCGGTGGATGCCGTCTCGTTTCATGGCTTTACCCGTTCACTCGGTGGCTTTGATCCTCCCAGGACGGGACCGGACCCGAAACGAGATTGCCACCAACTTGGCATCGAACGTCATCCCGCTCACGAAGGGATGAGCTGAGTTGATATGGCACGGCCGCCCTCGCGTCATGGCGATGAGGACGCCCGCAGCGGCCAGATACTTGCCCAGAAGCATCGCGTCGAGGCTAGTAGTCATCGTTCTCGTATGCTCACCACAACCGAACCAGAAGGATCGTCGTGGGGGTTGCGTTCTTGTTGACGACCTTGGTGATCGTGGTGACGCCGGGGCCAGGAGTGCTCTACACCGTCGCGGCGGCCATTTCCAGAGGTCGCCGAGCAAGCCTGATCGCGGCGCTGGGCTGCACCGTCGGAATCATCCCGCACCTGGTGGCCGCCATCACCGGACTCGCTGCCTTGTTGTACGCAAGCTCGCTGGCCTTTCAGACCTTGAAGTACATCGGCGTGGCATATCTGTTCTTCCTGGCCTGGAAGGCGTACCGCGATGACAGTCGCATGGTGATCGACGAGGTTGCCGAGATCGAAACGCCGGTGCCGGCCTGGTCGGTGATCGTCAAAGCGGTGTTGATCAACCTGCTCAACCCCAAGCTAACGATCTTCTTCTTCGCCTTCCTCCCCCAGTTCGTCCGCCCCGATCAGCCCAACGCCCTCCTCCGCATGCTGGGCCTCGGCTCGGTTTTCATGCTGGTGACTCTGCTCGTCTTTGCTGGTTATGGTGCGTTCGCAGCTCGAGTCCGATCGCTCGTGCTCGGTCGACCACGGACCATGACCTGGATGCGCCGCATCTTTGCCGGCTCTTACGTGGTGCTCGCGGGGCGGTTGGCTGTCTCTGAGCGATGACGTGATGGGCCGCTTGCTTCGGGCGCGGGCTGCATGCAAGGGAATGTGAACCTTCGTTCCCGCGCGCACTGGGTTGCGTGATGTAACCGAAACCGGCTAATGCCGGTACATGGCCGGTCGATTTTCAGCGGCTCCACAGAATGGCGCTTCCGTGGCCCCGCGGAACAGGGCGCGGGCGGCAGCCGTCACCCAATCCAAGCCCCTGGCGGATGGGCCGGCACCGAAAGGTCCGCGACGACACCGAAGTGGTCGCTCGCCCAGATGCCGTTGACGTCCTGGTCGAAGGTTCGTCGGCAGTCGAGGACTTCCAGGGAAGGCCCGTGCACTCCGCACCGAACCATGACGTAGTCAATGCGGCGCCCTAGCTCCAGCGACATCTCACCGGCCGGTACCAACGGGTTGATCGGTGTAAAAGTGTGCCCCGAATCCGCCGGATGCGCCGCCTCCCAGGCGTCCCGATAGGCGACGCTCAGGCCCTCGAGGGACTGCCGTCCGGTCCAGAACCGTACGCTGGACGAGTCGGGCGTGTCGTCGAAGTCGCCCATCAACACCACATGGAGATCACGACCGGAAAGCCGCTCCTCAACGAACCGCGCACACGCCACGGCCTGCAGTTCTCGCTCCCGTGCGTAGCCGACCTGGAACGTGGGCTTGTGATGGACGAACAACGTCAAGCCGAAGGGTGACGGCAGCTTCACTTCTGCCACGACCGCCGCCGCCCATGGGAGGGCCGATGGCAGATCCACCCGATCGTTCAGGTGCAGGTCGATCTCACCCACCGCTCCGAACGACCAGCGGCTGGCCAACGCCGCCCCTACGCCGTCGGCTGAGCGCGCCGAATGCCGTACCGTCCGATAGTCGTCGCCCAGCAGGTCAGCCGCCTGGTCGTACCCACTGACCCACACCGTTTCCTGCAGCGCGATCACATCAGGGCGCATGTCCTGCAAACCGGATCGCAGAATTTCTCGGCGTCGGTCCCAGTCGGCGTGATCGGGCGAAAGCAGGTTGAGCGTGGCCACCCTGAGAACGCCGGCTTGGGTGCCACCAGCCGAGCTGTCAACCATTTCTACCCTCTCTTCCCGACTTGCTGCCAGACACTAACGCTACTAATGTTGCATTAATGAAGCCAGCCCTCGAGCCGCTGCTGGATCTTTCACACGCTCGCGAATATTCGGCAGCGGATGGCGAATCGGCAGCGAATCGGCCCGCGGGCGAGATGGTTCCGGACCGCAGTCGCTGCGACTGTCCCAGAGGGAAGGAGTCCGATGGATGACGTGTCGCCAAGGGTGAGGGTGTTGACCTGGAACATCTGGTGGCGATTCGGGCCGCATTGGCAGGATCGGCAACGGGCCTTACTCCGGACTCTGCGCGAGGCCGACCCCGATGTGGTCGCTCTGCAGGAGGT
This sequence comes from Propionibacteriaceae bacterium, assembly GCA_035264145.1. Lineage (GTDB taxonomy): Bacteria > Actinomycetota > Actinomycetes > Propionibacteriales > Propionibacteriaceae > Microlunatus. Next base: position 8,675 of record DATFQP010000010.1, on the reverse strand, counting down.
CTGGGGAAACGCCCAGACCACCCAGGCTCACGAGTTTGCCGGACATCTCCAGCTCCACGCTACGTTCGCGGAACCGTCCTATCCTACGGTTTCTGACGTGCCCAGGGACGGGGACGAGGCGCTCACGCTCGGACTCGGCTTGTTGAGCCGGTGGCCGATCGCGAGTGTGGAGCGGGTCGAGATGCCGGCGCGGCATCGTCCGTTCTCTCCCGTGGCCATCGCCGCCAAGCTTCAGCATCCCGATGGCCTACTGCCCATCGTGGTGGCCTGCTTGGAGTACGAGCGCGCCTATAACGACGATCGGATTGCCCAAGTACAGGCGCTGGCCGACCTCGCCACCGATCCAGCGTTGGACGGGCCGCTGCCAGTCATCGTGGCCGGCGACCTCAACGCTGCGCCCACCAGTCCTGTGCTCCGCCCGCTATGTGATGTATTGACGGACGCCTGGAGTGCTGGGTCCGGCGACGCCGCGGCGGTCACTCTTCCGTCGAGCCACCCTTCAGCGCCGGTCGAAGCCGAAGAGCTGATCGACCAACGGATCGACCACATCTTCTACCGGCCCGGTCAATGGGCCCAGCGGGTTACGGTCGAGTCCGTCAGCCTGGCTGGTGCTGCCATCGACGGCATCTATCCCTCCGACCATCGAGCGGTCGTCTGCGAGCTGAGCTGGCGTGCTGCGAGGTGATCGATGGTTGACACCGCGTCAACTCGGCCTGGCGGACGCACCGCACGGGTCCGTGCCACTGTCCTTGAGGCGACGGTAGCCGAGTTGATCGAGCACGGATACGCCGGTCTGACTGTCGAGGGCGTCGCCGCACGTGCCGGGGTGAACAAGACGACGCTCTACCGGCGTTGGGGTGGACGCGACGCCTTGATCGTCGGTGCGGTGGAGGCCTTCGCCGCCGCTGAGGCGAAGGTTCCAGATAGCGGCGATATCGAGGAGGACCTGCGGCTGTGGGCTCGATCGATTCTGGCCACTCTCACCGGCCCAATCAGTGGCGCGCTGGTCCGTGCCGTGTTCGGCGGCGCCGGCAACAGTCCGCAGGTCCAGGATCTACGGCACCGGTTCTGGCTTACCCGCTCAGCGTTGGTCATGCCGATGGTCTACCGCGCGATCGAGCGCGGCCAGTTGCCGGCGGGGACGGCCGCCGACGAGGTTATCCGCCATGTCGGGGCACCGCTCTATTACCGGCTTCTCGTCCTCGGCGAACCGCTTACGTCCGAGGCGGCCGACCTCGCGGCCCGTGTCACCGCCACCGCCGCCCAGGCCGGTGTGTTCGCGATGTCTGCGTAAGGGCGGCCAAGCCAGAGCGAGCCGCTACTGCTGCTTGACGGTCGAGTCCTCGAGGCCGAACTCGCCAGCTTGGAAGGGCGCTGGGGTCAGGACCGAGTAGACAGCACCGGCAGCGGTTGTCCTCGAATCGCCCAGCGTGAAACCCGAGGGCGGCCCGCTGTCGCCGAACAGACGCTTGCCGGTACCGACACAGACCGGGAAGACCAGCAGTCGCAGCTCATCGATCAGGCCCGCCTCGTAGAGTGACCGGGCCAGCGCACCGCTGCCGTGGACCTGGAGTTCATCACCGTCTTTGGCCTTGAGCTCGCCGACCTGATCGGCCAGATCGCCCGACAGCACCGTCGTGTTCTCCCAGGACCCGGTGCGGAGCGTGCTGCTCGGCACGTACTTCGGCAGCGTGTTCAGCTTCGTGGCGACGATGTCATCAGGGTCGGTGACATTCGGCCAGTAGCCCGCGAAGATCTCATAAGTCCGCCGGCCGAGCAGGAACGCGTCAGCCTTCTTGAACCAGCTGTCGACGATCGCGCCCATATCCTCATCCGCGTAGGGAACAAGCCAACCGCCCCGATCGAAGCCACCGCTGGTGTCCTCGCCGGGACCCCCTGGACCCTGAAGGACGCCGTCGACGCTGAGGAATGTGTTCACGGTGAGCTTCATGATGATGTGCCTCCTGAGGTGTCATTGGGATGGCAATTCTCGTGTTACGACCTTGAATAATGCCGACAATCATCGGCCCAAGCGATCCGACTCGCCCGAGGAGGGTTGCGCCGATGGATAGCGGGTCGCGGTGGTGGGAATGTGCTCATCGCCGAAGCCGTGACGATGCAGCTGTTCGAGCGTCACACTACGTCGGGTGGGCGTAGCTCGCGGGCGAAGCGAACTCCACGAGGCCCGGCTACAAGCGATCCTCTCCAGCTCGGTGATTCGGGCGCCAACTCAGCCCCGAACCGGCCTCGGTCGCGGTCACCTGGCTCGGTGAGCGGGCACCGGATCTAGGTTGCTTCAGCGCAGCAGCATTTTCGACAGCTATGTCAATCTTCGACGTGCTAGCAGGCGGCGCCCTGATATTCGACTGCGGGACCCTTCTCAAAGCCGCACACCAGGCGGCATAGTTGTCGTAGCTGACCTGTCCCCGAGAGCGCGAACAGGTCATACAAGTTTCGAAGGTGGCGCATAGGTGCCCGGCCAAATCCGAGCGGAATCGGCAGCCGACCGCGAGTTTCATGTGACAAATGACCCGGTCCGACATATTCGTGGTGAGGGCGAGAGGGAGCCGGAGCCGGGCATCGCGTTGTGTCTGTCCGGTGGTGGTTACCGGGCGATGATGTTTCATCTGGGCGTCCTGTGGCGTCTGAATGAGGCTGCGATGCTGCCCATGCTCGCGCGGGTCTCCAGCGTGTCCGGTGGATCGATTACGGCCGGTGTGCTCGCCATGAATTGGGCACAGTTGGCGTTCAACGACGCGGGGGTGGCCAAAAAGTTCGATTCTCGAGTTGTGGAACCCCTTCGCGCGATGGCCGGAACAAGCGTCGATGTCGCATCCGTCCTGGTGGGGATCGGGCTACCGTTCACCTCCGTCTCCGACAGGGTCGTCAAAGCCTATCGAAAGCACCTCTTCGCCAAGACGACACTTCAGGATTTGCCCGATCAGCCCAGATTTGTGATTAACGCGACGAATTTGGAGTCGGGTGTGCTGATGCGGTTTAGCAAACCGTATCTTGCCGACTACCGGGTGGGTCGAATCAATGAACCGGACTTGCCCCTGGCGGTCGCGGTAGCGGCGTCGTCGGCATTCCCGCCCGTGCTTTCTCCTTGCACGGTCGATCTGGAGCACGAGGACTGGATCACCGAGGAGGGGAATGATCTTACCGGGGATGAGTTCCGGAACGAGATCCGGCTGAGCGATGGTGGCGTGTACGACAATCTTGGCCTCGAGACCGCATGGAAGCGGTATTCGACGATTCTCGTCAGCGATGCGGGTAGCCACATAGAAGCCGATGCTGATCCGTCCTGGGACTGGGTTCGGCAATCGGTGCGAGTATTGAAGGTGATCGATAATCAGGTGCGGTCGCTTCGCAAGCGGCAGGTCATCGATTCCTTCAAGAACAAGATGCGTCAAGGAATGTACGTCGGTATTCGCAGCCACGTCGCCGACTATCCTTTGTCCGATTCTCTGCCAGCAGATCCAGCTCTCACGCTGGAACTCGCAGCGACACCAACGAGGCTCGACGCGATGGATGAAACCCTGCAAGAGCGGCTGGTCAACTGGGGCTACGTGATATGTGATGCCGGACTGCGGGCATATGTTCTACCTGGCGCGGCTGCTGGACATTTGCCGTATCCCGCGAATCCGCTCTCAAGCGACGCGTAAATTCGGTCGAAATGGTTCTTTGGCGCCCCGAAACCTTGGTGGCAGCGACGCAAGCCGGGGAGGAGTTGGGCGATTTCGCCTACGTGGTCGTGGAGGAGTCCGTCGACAAACTTATAGAACTGCTGGCGTGGCCGTGGCCGGAAGCGGACGACAGAGGTCGACTGTTTTGGCCTGCGGAAAAGGAATCGGACTACAAGTCAGCGGTGACGACGCGAGATCTCCTGCGCTACCAGCTGTATCGACCCAGTCGGCTACAGCGCCTGCCTCGCCTCGGCGACGTCTATGCGGCCAGCCACCTTGGACCCGGCTGGGCAACCGCCAATCTGGTCACCGATGTGCGACAGCTGTTCGACGGGGAGCTCTACGACATCTCCGCCGACGCGCGGGAGGCGGCAAAGCTTGCCTATCAAGGCGCCAGCGCACCTGCTTTGACGACGCGGGCCGCCAGTGATCTTGATCGCCGGTTGCTCTCCGAGGCAGCTTCCCATCGTGCTCGACTGACAGCAAAGCGGCTGAAGATCACGGCACCCCCGTCTCGGGCGCAGCGATGACATCACCGCCCCTGACCTCGCCCCCGCAGATCATCAGTCCGGTTCCGGACGGCACGCTGGCACCAGCGACGCAAGCCCCAGGGAGCTTTGTCGAGGCGCTTCGTGCTGATCCAGAAGCGCTGGTCTACATGCTGCTCAACGTGGGTGACGGTGACAGCCAGCTCATCATGCTTCCCGCCGACAAACGTGGGCACCGGCCACTCGCCATCGTGGACATCGCGACCCGGCATAAGCTGCCCGACTTGCTGGACGCTCTACATAACGAGGACCTGATCGCGACACCGGGCACGCCCGGACAGGTACGCCTCCTCGTAGCAAGTCATCCGCACCATGACCACATCGGTGGGATGACCGAACTGCTGGAACGCTTTTCCGACGATGGATTCATCGACCAGCTGTGGGAGCCTGGATACTTCTATCCCAGTCCTTCCTTCCACAACCTCATGAGACGACTGGAAGGGCGCAGCGACATACGGTGGGTCCAACCCACGTCTGGCACCAGCCTCTTCCTCGGTCCCGTCCGATTCACAGTCGTGGGACCAGGTGTCGGTTTGAAGAACCGGTTCGATACCTACGGCGTTAACGTTAACGACGCCTCAATCACGTTGATGGTCGAATATCCGGCGACCAAAATTCAAGGTGAGCCCGACCCGCACAACCGCGGACGCATCAATCGTCGCCTGGTCAAGCGGAAGACACGGCGACTCTTGCTCGGCGCGGACGCCCAGTTCACGTCTTGGGCGCAGGCGACCGTCGACTTTCCCAATCTGGAACAGGAGTACAACCCGGTATTGGCCCGCGAGCTACGGTCGGCCACCGGCGGTGACTATTTGAAGGCCGACCTCATGAAGCTGTCGCACCACGGTTCTAAGCACGGCGTCAACATCGAGCTGCTCGAGCGCGTCGCTGCACCCACCGTCCTTGTGTCATCCCAAAGTGGCGGCGGAAAGTACAACTTTCCACACCTGCTCGCTATGGAAGCGGTACGCGAGGCACGCCAGCCAACCACCACTGATTCCACCGATAGAGAGCCTGACTACGCTCTCGGAGTTCACGTAACCGGCGGGAAATTGGAATCCGGAGACGAGATGGGGTCGATCGCGGCAGTCATCGGCTCCTCCGCCACAGCACCAATCCGTCTCTTCCGCTTGTTCGACGCTCCAGAAGCCGAGATCGAGCTGCATAAGGCGCGAGAAGCGCGAAACCTCGCACGCTCGAAGCGACGGGGGAAGGCCCGGACCTGATCCCGCTCGCTCGAAGCGACTGCACTGGATGGGCACGGAACTAATACCGTTGCGGTTGGCGCCCCGGGGGGCGGTCCGGACCCGGTCGCCTTCCGTCGACAGTCTGGTGCTCTGCCTGGGTTAAACCCCGTATTCCTCGAGCAGGCGTAGCCACACCTCGCTGATCGTGGGGAACGTCGGCACCGCATGGGCCAGCATTGCTAGGGGAACGGCGCCGGCGATGGCGACGGTTGCGGAATGCAGCAGCTCCTGCACGCCCGGTCCGGTGAATGTTGCCCCGACGACCACACCGCGACCTTCGTCGATAACCAGCTTGCTGGTACCGGAGACGCCGTTGCCCGACACGTACGCGCCGGCCACCGCTCCCGTTTGATAGGTCACCGCCCGTATGTTCATCGCGCGCTCCTGGGCCTGAGCTTCCGTCAGGCCTACGGCGCACACCTGCGGATCGGTGAAGGTGACCCTCGGCACGATGTCGAAGCTCGCCCGGTCCACGATTTCCTTGCCGAGAATCACGTCTGCGGCGATCCGGGCCTGATACTTGCCCATGTGGGTCAGAAGTACGCGGCCATTGCAGTCGCCCACCGCGTATAACCACTCGCCCGGCACGCCGACCGCCCGAAGCTGGTCATCGACCTGCACCGGCTTGCCTGGCGTCAGACCCACCGTTTCCAGACCGAGCTCGGTCGTCGCCGGATGCCGGCCAGCCGCAACCAAGAGCTCGTCACCAACATAGGTGGCACTGGCCGCCTCCACCGTCACCGGGCCATCGGTGCCTTCCCGGCGCACGCTTTGCACAGCCGCGTCGGTCACGACCGTGACGCCCTCAGCCTCCAGAGCGGCGCGCACCTCCGTCGCGGCGAACGGCTCTTCCCGGGCAAGCAGTCGGGGGAGCCGTTCCAGGACCGTGACCTGCTCACAGCCAAGACGGCGAAATCCCTGCGCCATCTCGACCCCGACCGGGCCGCCTCCGATGACGACGAGTCGCCTCGGCAGCTCCTTCGCGCCGGTGATGTCCCGATTGGTCCATGGTCGAGCCTCGGCCAGGCCCTCGATGGGCGGCAGCGCGGCGCTGGTTCCGGTCGCCAACACCACCGCCTGCGCCGCGCTGAGCCGCCGGGTGCCCTTGTCGGGTGTCTCAACGACGACCATTCGCTCCCCATCGATTCGTCCGGACCCGCGCACCAACATGATCTTGTGCTCGTCCAGCCAGGGGAGTTGGCCCTCGTCATTCCAGTTTCCGGTCATATAGTCGCGATGGGCCAGGGCTGCTTCAACATCGATCCGGCCGGTCACAGCCTCGCTCGCACCCGGCACCCGTCGAGCTGCGGCGATGACATCGCCTGGCCTGACGAGCGTCTTACTGGGAATACATGCCCAGTACGTACACTCGCCGCCGACCAGCTCCCGCTCCACCAACGCGACCCGCAGCCCGGCGTCGGCGCAGCGGCCGGCGATCACTTCGCCGGCCGGGCCGCCACCGACCACGACCACGTCGAACTCCTCCATCACACGCACCTCGGCATCCTGGGTCTGCATCCTCTATGACGTTGTCACCCGAGCTTTGTCCGACACTACGGCGGTCCGGCCGACTGCGGGCACTCCGGGCACGGGTTCATGAACAGGCAGAGCCGGTGTACGGGGCGGCGTCGCCCTGCCGAGGTCGTCGAAAAAGTCACTGCCTCCCTCGATGGCGTCTTGAACCCGAACTGGCCAGGCTTCCGCTCGGGCAGCCACCCAACATGGTGGCTTCGGCGTCGAGTTCCGCCTAGGGTTTCTTAGGGGTAACTGTGCCTTCAGTCGGGGTTACGCGCCATCCAGCGCAACCCTAGGATGATTTTCGGGTAGGCGGGAGCGATTACGCTGCATGGAGACGTGACTGTGTCGTCGATTGGGCTGCTTCGTCGACAAGCTGATAAGCCAGCCTCTGACGCCGCTGAGCCCAGAACGCCGGTGACAGAGACATGCTGAAACCTCGGCGGTTCCACCAAGCAAAGTCGGCTTCCGCTGAAACCCGTGAACCTCAACGGCATCGATCGCCACGGATCGTCGCGATCGACAACCTCAAGTCGCTGCTCGTGGCCTGGATCATCGCCAACCATGCCGTTGTTGGCTACACGGCGATCGGGGGCTGGCCCTACGACGAGGTCAATGAGACCACGCTTCCGCCGCCTGTCGAATACGTGCTTACCTTGGTTCTGGGCCCAACCGCTCTCTTTGTGATCGGCACATTTTTCTTCCTCGCCGGCCTGTTCGCTCCCGTGGAGTTGTCGCACCACGGGCGATCGCATTTTGTCAAGACCCGAATCGTTCGGTTGGGCCTGCCATGGCTGATCTTCATGCTGTTGATCTGGCCATTCTTCATGTGGCTGGCTTACCGATCCGCCGGCTATGACCTGACGTTTTGGCAAGTGTTCATGGGGCGCCAGCCCTTCCTAGACTCGGGGCCCTTGTGGTTTGTCCAGATTTTGATGTACGTCTCGATCGGCTATGCCCTGTGGAACTGGCTGGGATGGGGCCGCCGTCTCGAGCCATTGACCATCCGCGGCACGCACCTCATCGCCGTCGCTGCCGGCATCGCCGCCACCTCGTTCGTCGTCCGGCTGTGGGCACCGGCGCGCAGTCAGCAGATTTTCGACCTGCATGTGTGGCAGTTGCCGCAATGCGTCGGAATGTTCTGTCTGGGTGTGCTGCTGAGCGGACATGGTTGGGCGAGGCAGGTGCCCAGCAACATCGCCCGCCGATGCGGCATTACCGTCGCTGTCACGCTGGTGGTGGCTGAAGCCGTCGCCTGGGGCGCGGGCGTCAAAGACTTCTCCCGCGAAGGTGGGCCCTTCCTAGGCGGGTGGCATTGGCAGGCTCTGGTGCTGGCCATGGTGGAGGCGACGCTCGTTGTAGCCGGTTCCCTCCTGCTGGTCGCGGTGGCTCAACGGTCGCTGACCTCGACATCACGCCTATCCGCCGGGACCGCGCGAGGTGCTTACGCCGCGTACATACTGCAGGTTCCCGTGCTCCTCACTCTTGCCATCGCCGCGCGGCCCCTGCCGCTGCCGGCGACGGCAAAGGCACTGCTGGTCGGTGGTCTCGCCGTGGTGGCCTCGTTCGGGTTGGGCTGGCTGCTGACGACGCGAACAAAGCTCGGCCGAATTTTGTGATTTGCCGGGCGGGGGATCATCTCCCAACCGCCATGCCTGTGCGCCGGGGATCATCCTCCA
>DATFQP010000009.1:0-9424 GCA_035264145.1 Propionibacteriaceae bacterium | reverse complement strand
CCGCAGATGAGCTGCTCGTCGACCAGCAGCCGGTACTGCTCCTGCATTCGCCCGTACCGGCCGGTAGCCGTCAGCTCGAAGTCCGCGAACGCCGACATGGGAGCGGTGCCCACCGCCGCGATGCCGAGGGATTCCGCGGCGAGACGTCGACAATGCCGCGCCGGAGCCTGATCAGCTCCTCCCGCAGACCAGCCAACGAGCCGACCGCCTCGGTGCTGGTCTCCACGGTTGTGCGCTGAATCTCCGCCGCATAGTTCCGCGGTGCTATCCGGGATAGCAGCTGGGGGGCCCACGCCGACAGCTTGGAGGTCGCCAGGTCGATCAGGTGGAGCTCTTCCTCGGCGCCCAAGGTAAATTCCGCCGTCATCCAGCCCACCCTTGAACGGCTGTTTTACAGCGGATGACCGCCAGCCGCCTAGCCGGTGAGCTTCAACAACCGATCATCGCCAGGCTTCTGGGCGCCGCGTCCGTCGGTGTTGGAGGAGCTGAGCAGCAGACTGCTCCCGTCGTGGGTCACGGTCACCGATCGGAGCCGGCCGTACTTGTCGGCGAAGTGTCCGACGGGTGATCCTGGCGTTGTGCCCCGGAGTGGAATCTCCCAGAGCTGCTGTCCGCGGAGGGCCGCCATCCAGAGCTTGCCCCGCCAGTAGGCCAACCCGGACGGTGAGGCGGCGGAAGTCTCCCAGACCACTTTAGGATTGATCAGATCCTTGTTCTCCGAAGAACCTTCGACCTGTGGCCAGCCGTAGTTGCCGCCCTCGGTGATCAAGTTGAGCTCGTCCCAGCTCTGCTCGCCCAATTCGCTGGCCCATAGCCGTCCCTCGTCATCGAAGGCCAGTCCTTGTACGTTGCGATGACCGTAGCTGTACACCTCGTTGCCGAAGGGATTACCGGGGGCCGGCTTCCCAGCCGTGGTGATCCGCAGGATCTTGCCGCCCAGGGACTTCGTGTCCTGTGCGAGTCCGGCGTCCCCACTCTCGCCCGTGCTGACGTAGAGCTGGCCATCGGGACCGAGGGCCAGCCGCCCGCCGTTGTGCCGACCACCTTTGGGGATGCCACCGAGGATGACGGTTGGCTCGCCGAGGTGCTGCCCGTCCCAGCTCATCGACGCGAGCCGATTGTCGTTCTCGGCCGTGTAGTAAGCGAATACCGTCTGTTGATCTTGAGTGGCGGCCAGCCCGAGCAACCCGCCCTCTCCCGCCGGGCGGGCGTCGTCGATGGTCAGCAGCGGTGTGGGCACCTGACCGTCGACAAGGTGGAGAATTCGGCGCGTGTCGCGTTCGCTGACCAGCGTGCTGCCATCGGCGAGCGCGACCAAACCCCATGGCGAGGTCAAGCCGCTGGCCACCTCACTCACCGTCGGCGAGCGCGCTCCGGCGCCGCCACCGGTACGGGTGTCCGTCGGCGAGCCCGTCGAGGTGCTGCCTCCGGTACGGGTGTCCGTCGGCGAACCCGCCGAGGTGCTGCCACCGGTACGGGTGTCCGCGCTGGGTTCACTGGCGGCGGCGCCGCAGCTCGTCAGAACGACAAGAAGGGCGGCGATGCCGAGCCCAGCACATGCATAGGCCCATCGGCTCCTCAGCACGGTGTCAGTGTCTCTGCCGCGCCCAAATGCCGGACGAATGTGCTCGATTCAGGTCCGCAGGTCGGTGGTGGAGAAAGCTTCGATCGCCTCCGGCTCACCGACCAACTTGACCTCCGCGACCGAGGTCCGGCCGTGCGCGTACAACATCAACTCGCTCGGCGGGCCGACCAGCGTCACGATCGTCGACCCGCTGACCGCCCGGATCATGTCCGGCTGCCCATCGTGACTGGCCGACCCAAGCCGCTCGAGAACCACACCCACCTGAGCACGCCGAAACCACGCCCGAGCCAGCAACTTGAGCCGGCGCCACATCCACTCCTCGACATCCGGGCCGAGATCTCGAGAGGTGTGCGGCTCGTGTCCGGCCCGTCGTACGTCCTCATGGTGCACGAAGAACTCGGTCGTGTTGGCTCCCTCGTCGACTCCCGGGAAGGCGAAGACGGAGAACCGGGCGGGCCCGCGCCGAACCCGATTGACCAGCTCGGCGAATTCCCACCGTGACTTGACCTCGGCCATCCGCCGGTCCAGTAGACCTGCAAGTGGCTTGGCGACCATGCTGGTGGCGCCAACTGGATCTGTTTCGCGGATCCAGAGATGGGCCGCCAGATCATGAGTGTTCCAGTTCTGGCAGAGAGTCGGGGCGTCCGGACCGAGGGCATCGAGTAATTCGCACAGCTCGGCGCGCTCGGACTTGGCGAAGGTCACAAGGGACCATCCTAGCCGCGATCAGAACGCCCAATTTTCGCCGTCGAACCAGCACAGGTCAGCGCCGACTCAACCAACGGGCAGGGGTCCACGTCCACCAGCCTGCAGGCGAACCCGTAGCGCGGAATGCGGTCGCCCCGCCGGCTCTCGGCGGGAACAATGGGGCCCGTGACCAACGCCAGCACCGCGCCGGCATCGTCCGGGCTCGACCCGGCGATCGCCTCCCTGCTCAAGCGCGATGCCGCCGGCCTCGTGACCGCTGTAATCCAGGAACAGGCCACCGGGGAGGTGCTGATGGTCGGCTGGATGGATGACGAAGCGCTGCACCGCACGCTGACCACCGGACGAACCACCTTCTACTCCCGCAGCCGACAGGGGTACTGGGTGAAAGGGGAGACCAGCGGTAACACCCAAGAAGTGCGAGAGGTCCGACTGGACTGCGACGGGGATACCGTGCTCGTTCGCGTCCATCAGGTCGGGGTGGCCTGTCACACGGGTGACCGGACCTGCTTCGACGCCCGTCTGCTGAGAGGACCTGATCTCCACACATGATCAGCGATCTCACCCCCACCTTGGAGCGGTTCCGCAAGCTCGCCATCGAACGCCGAGTTATTCCGGTGTTTCGCCGCTTTCTCGCTGACGGTGAAAGTGCCATCGGTCTCTACACCAAGCTGGCGGCGAACCTGCCTGGCACATACCTCCTCGAGTCGGCCGAGCAAGGCGTCTGGTCGCGGTATTCCTTCATCGGTGTCCGGGCGGCCGCAACGCTCACCGAAGAGGATGGCCAGGTCCGCTGGCTGGGCCACACTCCGGTCGGCCTGCCGACTGGTGGCGACCCGCTTTCTGCCCTGGCCGAGACGCTAAGGTTGTTGCACACGTCATCCACCGACGGCATGCCTCCGTTCACGTCGGGCATGGTCGGCTACCTCAGCTACGACGCGGTCCGCCGGGTCGAACGTCTGCCCGACACGAATCCCCGAGATCTCGACATTCCTGAGCTGGCCTTCCTGCTCGCCTCCGACCTTGCGGTACTGGACCACCACGAGGGCCAGGTGTGGCTGGTCGCGAACGCCATCAACTTCGACGCGACCGACGAGCGCGTAGATGAGGCATACGCCGAGTCGGTCGCCAGGATCGATGCCATGACTGCCCGACTGGCCGCGCCCACACCGTCGTTGGCCGCCTCGGCTGCCTTCGATAACCCCCTCCCGGTACGCCGGCAGCGCACGCCTGAGGAGTTTCAGACGGCAGTTCGCTCGGCGGTGGAGGAAATTCGCGCCGGTGAGGCCTTCCAGATCGTGGTCAGCCAGCGTTTCGAGGTCGACACCACCGCTGACGCCTTGGACATCTATCGGGTCCTTCGGCTGACGAACCCCAGCCCGTACATGTACCTTTTGCGGCTTGAGGACAGCAGAGGACGCGGGTTCGACATCGTCGGATCGAGCCCGGAAGCGCTGGTGACGGTCAAGGACGGCGTTGCGGTCACCCATCCCATCGCCGGCTCGAAGGCCCGCGGCGGCACTCCGGCGGAGGACGCCGCGTTGGAGGCCGAGCTGCTGTCCGATCCGAAGGAGCGCGCGGAACACTTGATGCTGGTCGATCTCGGGCGCAACGACCTTGGCCGGGTCTGCGAACCGGGCACCGTCGAGGTGGTGGAATTCATGGACGTCCGCCGCTATAGCCACATCATGCATCTGGAATCGACGGTGCAGGGCCGGGTTGATGCCGATCACTCGGCCCTCGACGTGGTGCTCGCCGCCTTTCCGGCCGGCACCCTGTCGGGTGCGCCGAAGGTCCGCGCCATGGAGATCATCGACGAACTCGAAGTTTCTCGACGGGCGCTTTACGGTGGAGTGGTCGGTTATCTGGACTTCGCCGGTGATGCGGACGCCGCGATCGCCATCCGAACCGCGCTGTTGCGCGATGGCGTGGCTTACGTTCAGGCCGGTGGTGGGATCGTCGCCGACTCCGACCCGGCGACCGAGGACCAGGAGTCCCAGAACAAGGCCGCCGCCGTGGTCCGTGCGATCTCGGTGGCCCAGACCTTCGCCCCGCTGGCTTCGCGGCGTTGATGGCCGGTCCGCCGTCCAGGTCAGGACCTCCGGTCAAGGAAGGCCGTCGGAGCTACCGAACCTACGGCCTGGGCGGCTTCGCGGTCGGCGCCGGACTCGGGTTGGTGGCCAGCAGTCAGCCCTGGTGGCGAGCCGAGGCAGCGGGACTGGACGCATCGTTCAGTGGCACGGAGTCCACCGGGGGCATCAGCCAGGCGTTGGCGTTCGTCGTTGCGGCCGGCGCGTTGTTGTTGCTGACACTGTCCGTGCGAGGCCGGCAGGTCGTCGCAACGCTGCTCGCACTGGTGGGCTGCGGTATGGCTGTGCTCGGTGTTCTCCGGGTGCGGCCGAGTGCGGAAGCCGTACGTGATCAAATCCGTACGATCAGCCTTGCTGACCAGTTTTCGCTGGCGACGACCGCCTGGCCGTGGGTCTACGCGGCTGCCGGAGCTGTGGTGGTGCTCGCTGCGCTGATCACAGTACGTCGATCGGATCGATGGCCACGGCGGACCACTCGCTTCGAACGAGCCACCCCTAGCTCCGCCGGTGAACACCCGGCAGAAGCGTGGCAGGCGATGGACGCGGGACTGGACCCGACGGCTGATCTCCCGGCCGTACCAGTGCGCCGACTCGACCCCGATGTGCAGTTGGGCCCGCCACAAGACACAATGGAACCAGACCCAATCAGAAGCACTGAACCCTCACCCAAGTCTCAGCCGTCGGCCGAATGAGGAGCGCGATGACGAGCCAGTCCCAGTCCCAGGCAGCCGGCAGCATGGATGCCTCGGACGCCCGTAAGCCGCACAAGCATGTGCATCACGGCCGGACCGTTGCGGCGTGGACCGGCAGTGTCATCGCAATGGCGGCCTTCGTGCTGGGCGGCATTGCGATGGTCATGGGACCCAACTGGGTTCTCTTCTGGATCGCGGTAGCGATGTTGGTCGTCGGGGTGATCGCCGCCAAAGTGCTGCAAGCCATGGGCTACGGCGCGAACTGAATCGACGAGACGTGGGAGCCCTAGACGACATTCTCGACGGCGTGCGATCTGATCTTGCCGCCCGCCAGTCAGACGTATCCCTGGACCGGCTGAAGCAGCGGGTACAACACGTCGATCCTGCTCTCGATCCGATGCCTGTGCTTCACGGTCCTGGCGTTTCAGTCATCGCCGAAGTGAAGCGGTCCAGTCCCAGCAAGGGTCCGCTGGCGAAGATCGCTGACCCGGCGGCGCTGGCCGCCGAGTACGAGGCGGGTGGCGCGGCCGCGGTCTCGGTGCTCACCGAGGGCCGTCGTTTCGCCGGCTCACTTGATGATCTTGTCGCGGTGCGATGCGCGGTGAGCATTCCGGTGCTCCGCAAGGATTTCATTCTCAGCGCCTACCAGCTCTTCGAAGCCCGAGCGGCCGGCGCTGACATGATCTTGCTGATAGTGGCTGCCCTTTCTGATCACCAGCTGATCGCCTTGATCGAGCGGGCGACATCGATCGGGCTGACGCCCTTGGTCGAAGTCCACACCGGTGAAGAGATTTCACGCGCGGTGCACGCCGGCGCTCGGATCATCGGGGTGAACGCGCGCAACCTGCAGACCCTCGAGGTCGACCCCTCGACATTCGCCCGCCTGGCGCCGCTCATCCCCGACGGCATCGTCCGGATCGCGGAGTCCGGGGTCAGGGGGCCGCACGATGTGATCGACTTGGCGCGCGCCGGAGCCGATGTGGTGCTGGTCGGTGAGGCGCTGGTGACGGGCCGGGATCCGCGCAGTGGCGTAGCGGACCTGGTGGCGGCTGGGGCGCATCCAGCCGTACACAAGTCCTAGCGCACCCGATGCCCCGGTAGCTGAGTGAAGGAAGCTGTGATGGCCACTGAGCTCTCTGAGCTGCCTGACGCGGCCGGCCATTTCGAGGTTTTCGGTGGAAAGTTCGTTCCGGAGGCGCTGTCTGCCGCGCTGGGGCAGTTGGAGCGCGAGTTCCGCGCCGCTATGGCCGATCCCGGATTCGGTGCGAGACTGGCCGCCCTGTTAGCGGATTACACGGGCCGCCCCAGTCCTATCACCGAGGCCCGGCGGTTCGCAGAACACGCCCGGCCGTCGACCGGCTCGGGTGGCCCGCCGCTGATTGTGCTCAAGCGGGAGGACCTGAACCACACCGGGTCGCACAAGATCAACAACGTCCTTGGCCAGGCGTTGTTGGCCGAGCGGATGGGCAAATCCCGGTTGATCGCCGAAACAGGGGCCGGGCAGCACGGGGTCGCCACGGCCACCGCGGCTGCGCTGTTCGGCATGGACTGCACGATCTACATGGGCAAGGTGGACACCGAGCGGCAAGCGCTGAACGTGGCCCGGATGCGACTGCTCGGGGCCGAAGTCATCGCGGTGGAGTCCGGCAGTCGGACGCTCAAGGACGCGATGAACGACGCCATGCGCGACTGGGTCGCATCGGTGGACTACACCCATTACCTGATCGGGTCGGTCGCCGGACCGCACCCGTTCCCGATGCTGGTCCGAGAATTCCAGCGAGTGATCAGTACCGAGGCCCGTCAACAGGTCATGGACCGCTACGGTCGGTTGCCGGACGTCGTGGCGGCATGCGTCGGCGGCGGGTCCAACGCGCTCGGCATCTTCGCAGACTTCCTACCCGATCGCGATGTCGCGCTCTACGGATTCGAGGCCGGCGGCGATGGCGTGGAGACCGGCCGCCACGCCGCGACCATCTCCGCCGGTGAGGTGGGCGTCCTGCACGGCATGCGGACATTTGTGCTCCAGGACCCCGACGGACAAACCAAGGAGTCCCACTCGATCTCCGCGGGGCTCGACTATCCCGGCGTCGGGCCGGAGCACGCCTACTTGGCCTCCACCGGGCGAGCGCACTACGAACCCATCACCGACACCGAAGCCATGGAGGCATTCGCGATCCTGTCGCGAACAGAAGGCATCGTGCCGGCTATCGAGTCGGCTCATGCGCTGGCCGGCGCACTCAGGCTCGCTGCACACCTCCCCGCACGGGCGGACGGCCGGCAGCTCATCATCCTGGTCAATCTCTCCGGTCGCGGGGACAAGGACGTGGATACGGCGATCAAGTGGTTCGACCTCGACACTCGTGGTCACGGTTCCGAATCCGGACGCCCGACCGGCGACACGTCACCGAATGGAGGCGGTCTGGCGATGGGCGGGCCGTCGAGCGGCGCCGGTGAGCAGGTATGACGGCGGCCAGCACGGACTCTCAACCTGTTCCTGAGGGCGGCGTCTTCGGTCAGCTGAGGTTCGACCGAGGACGGACCGGTCGCCACCTGGCCGACATCAAGGAAGCGGGCCGCGGCGCGCTGGTGGGATTTCTTCATGTCGGCTATCCCGATGTGCCGACATCGTTGGCTGCCATGCGAGCACTGACCGGCGACGGCGATTCGCCAGGGGTGGACATGGTCGAGGTCGGGATGCCGTACAGCGATCCCATGATCGACGGCGTCGTCATCCAACGGGCCGGTACCCGAGCGCTGCAACGAGGCGTCCGAACCCGGGACGCCTTTACGGCCGTCGAGGCGGTAGCGTCCACCGGGACCCCGGCTGTGGTGATGACGTACTGGAATCTGATCGAGCGTTACGGTCCGGACGCCTTTGCGCGTGACCTGGCGGCGGCTGGTGGTTCAGGTGCGATCACCCCCGACCTCACGCCTGACGAGGCCGGCGCCTGGTTCCGGGCCTCCGACCAGTACGCTCTCGACCGGATCTTCCTAGTCGCCCCATCCTCTAGTGATGCCCGGATTGGGAGCACGGTCGCCGCCTGCCGAGGTTGGGTTTACGCCACGTCGGTCATGGGCGTGACCGGTGCCCGAACCCAGACATCGGTCGCCGCACCTGACCTGGTGCATCGGGTTCGGCTCGCAGACAGCAATGCCTTGGTTGGCGTAGGGCTGGGAGTGTCGAGCGGCAATCAGGCGTGGGAGGTGTCCCAATACGCCGATGCGGTCGTCGTCGGCTCCTTGCTTGTCAAGTGCCTGGTGGACGCCGAGGACGCCGGCAGACCAGCTGAACTGTCACCTCTGCGAGCCGTGGTCGCGGACCTGGCCGAGGGCGTACGCCGCGGCGCCCCCCACGGTTCAGGAACTTCCGGTCCGGCGAGCGGGTTAATCGGAGCGTGAGCGGCACCCAGTACCCCGGTAGGCCCGGCTGGGTGTTCGTCGTCGGGCTGGTCCTGCTGCTGGTCGGTTGCACCTCGCCCCAGCCCACCGTGGCCCGGACGGACCCCGACCCTGCCGGCTTCTCAGGCGGAACCTCACTGCCGCAGCCGTACGAACTGCCGGCCGTGACCCTCACCGACAGCTCGGGCAATTCCTACAACCTGGCGACGTCGCCCTCCAAGCCCGTGGTGCTGCTGTTCTTCGGCTACAGCCATTGCCCGGACGTATGCGTGACCGTCCTCGCCGACGTGGCTCAGGCGCTGAACCGGATGGCCGCGACTGATCGTGATCAGATTCAGATGATCTTCATCACCACCGATCCTGCCCGGGACAAGCCACGGGTGATCGCCGAGTACCTCGAACGGTTCGATCCCACGTTCATCGGACTGACCGGAGATCTTTCCACCATCAAATCCGCCGCCGGCCGGGTTGGTGTCGACATCGAAGGAATGCGCAAACTGCCGAGCGGCGGTTACGAGGTCGGGCACTCCGCCCAGGTGATCGGATTCGATCGGGACCGCAAGGGTGTGGTGCTGTGGACCCCGGAGACTCCTATCGCCGACCTCAAAGACGACTTCAGCCTGTTGGTGGAGCGTTACCGGTGAGCGCCACCACGGCTACCCGGTCCCGTCTCACCCAGACCTCCGTATGGGTGTCGACGTTGGCTCGACTCATCCTCGCCGGGGTGCTGCTGGCCGCCGGCATTCTCAAGGCGATCGATCCCGCAGGATCGGTTGCGGCTGTTCGCGCCTATCAGCTGGTGCCGTCGCCCCTGGCCACGCTGGTCGGCTGGGGCCTGCCGTTCCTGGAGATCGGGTTGGGCCTGCTACTGCTCTTAGGGCTGCATACCAGGGTCGCGGCTATCGTCAGCGCCTTCCTGCTGGTCACCCTGCTCGCGGCGGTCATTTCGGTCG
>DATFQP010000008.1:0-6476 GCA_035264145.1 Propionibacteriaceae bacterium | reverse complement strand
AAGCGCTCTGGCCGGACTTCCGGAAGGTCGACTTCATTCGGGCGCTGCGTTCGTACGCTCAGCGGGAACGCCGCTTCGGCCGCTAGGCCCCCCGCCGCGGCGTGGCACTTCCCCCCAACGGTCTCGGCGTCGTACCGTCGTGGTGCGGGACGAGCGACATCGGCCCGCCCGGGAGGCGATGAATGCACCGTCAACCGACGGGCAGCAGGCTCGGATCTTGGATCCGGGGACTCACCCGGCCGTCCACTTAACGGTGGGGCCGGGCGCCGCGGCGTACGGCCCGCACAGAAGGGCAGATCGTGTCTCCTTCTACTTCAGGCCGCCGTACCTACGTCATCGACACTTCGGTCCTGCTCAGCGACCCGCAAGCACTGCGCCGTTTCGCCGAGCACGACGTCGTGGTGCCTCTTGTGGTGATCACCGAGCTGGAGGCTAAGCGGCATCACGCCGAACTCGGTTACTTCGCAAGGACGGCGCTGCGGCATTTCGACGATCTCCGGATTCGCTTCGGGCAGCTTGACACCCCGATCCCGGTGAACGATGTGGGTGGCACCGTGCACGTCGAGCTGAATCACGCGGACCAGGCCGCACTGCCTGACGGCTTCCGCTTTGGAGACAATGATTCCCGGATTTTGGCCGTCGCCTTGAACTTCGCCGCTGAGGGCTGTGACGTCACCCTGATCTCCAAGGACCTGCCCATGCGGGTCAAGGCGTCGGCCGTCGGGCTGGCGGCGGAGGAATATCGGGCTGAGCTCGCCATTGACACTGAATGGCGCGGGATGGCGGAGCTGGATGTTGACGGTGCCCAGCTTGACGAGTTCTATGAGACCGGCACGCTGGATCTCGAGCAGGCGCGCCAGTTGCCCTGCCACACCGGCGTGGTGCTGCTCAGCAGCAACGGCTCAGCGCTGGGACGGGTGACGCCGGCCAAGGACCTCCGATTGATCAAGGCCGACCGTGACGCCTTCGGCATTCACGGTCGGTCCGCCGAGCAGCGAGTGGCATTGGATCTGCTGCTGGACCAAACGGTCGGGATCGTCTCCCTCGGCGGCCGTGCAGGGACCGGTAAGTCTGCGCTCGCGCTCTGCGCCGGTCTGGAGGCGGTGGTCGAGCGGCACCAGCACTCCAAGGTGGTGGTGTTTCGCCCGCTCTACGCCGTCGGTGGACAGGAACTCGGCTACTTGCCCGGCACCGAGGGCGAGAAAATGGCGCCCTGGGCCCAGGCTGTCTTCGACACGCTGGGGGCGGTGGCGTCCAAGGTAGTGATCGAGGAGGTTTTGCAGCGCGGCCTGCTCGAGGTGCTCCCGCTGACCCACATTCGCGGCCGGTCGCTGCACGACGCCTTCGTCATCGTCGATGAGGCGCAGAGTCTGGAGCGCAACGTGCTGCTCACCGTACTCAGCCGCATCGGCCAGGACTCCCGGGTGGTATTGACCCACGACGTGGCACAGCGCGACAACCTTCGGGTGGGCCGCCACGACGGGGTGGTGGCCGTCGTGGAGAAGCTGAAAGGGCACCCGCTGTTCGGTCACGTGACTCTCCACCGATCCGAGCGTTCACCCATCGCTGCCCTGGTCACGGACCTGTTGGAGGACGTCGCCCTGTAACCCGGACCAGTCCACAAACTGGTCTGACGAATATTTCATTTGGATAACGGCCTGTGGCATGGTTTTGCCCGTGCGTCGACTGGTCCAGCATGCGATTGCGGGTCTTGGCTTCTCGGCATTCGTCGCCACCACCGCAATTGCGACTCTGACCAGCCCACCTAGTGCCGGTGTCGCCAACGCCGATCCCGTGGTCGCCGTCCCGGTCTCATCGAGCAGGCCGACGCCGGCTGCATCGAGTGCGTTGGCCAACGCCGTAGACCGAGCGGATCAGGAGGCCGACCGAAGCGCCGCTCGCGCCACGCTTGCCGCGGCGGCGGCCAAGCAAGCCAGCCGCCGGGCCGCCACCCTGGCGAAGCGTGGCAAGTCGGTGGCCGCCGAAGAGGCGCGGCTCAAGGCCGCAGCCGCCAAGGCAGCGGCCGCCGCCGCCCGAGCGAGGGCTGCCGCCGCTAAGGCGAAGGCCGAGAGGGAAGCTGCTCGTCGGCGCGCGCTGGAGAATCGCGGTTATCTGCCTGGGACGACCAGTCCACGCGAGATTGCGCGCCAGATCCTGAGGAACAAGTACGGCTACGGTGGAGAGCAGTACTCCTGCTTCAACAACATCATCATGCGCGAAAGCATGTGGGACATAGACGCCACCAACCCGAGTTCCGGCGCGTACGGGATTCCGCAGGCCCTGCCCGGGTCGAAGATGGCGAGCGTCGGCAGCGACTGGCGGACGAATCCGGCCACACAGATCATCTGGGGGATCGGCTACATGAGGGACCGGTACGGCAGTCCGTGCCAGGCCTGGTCCTTCAAGAGCGCACACGGCTGGTATTAGCCCCACCGGTCTAGCACGAGTGCTGCCGGAGTTCGCTGCTGCCTAGTCCTTCAAGTGCGGAGGGTGGGTCATCGCCAGCACGTCGAGGGCGGCGTCAAGCTGCTCTTCGGTCAGCCTGCCTTCGGTGACAAACCCGCACTCGAGGACGACCTGACGGATCGTCTTGCCCTCCCTGAGCGCCTTCTTCGCCACGGCGGCCGCGTTCTCGTACCCGATATAGCGGTTGAGCGGGGTCACGATGGACGGCGACGACTCGGCCAGCGTGCGGCAGTGCTCGACGTCCGCCACAATCCCGGCCACGCATCGATCGGCCAGCAGTCGACTTACGTTTGCCAGTAAGCGGATCGACTCGAGGAGGTTTCGGGCCATCACAGGCAGCATGACGTTGAGCTCGAAGTTTCCCGACGAGCCTGCGAAGGCAACGGCCGCATCGTTGCCGATCACCTGAGCACACACCATCGTGGTCGCCTCGCAGATCACCGGGTTCACCTTGCCCGGCATGATCGAACTGCCGGGCTGGAGATCGGGCAGCGCGATCTCACGAAGGCCGGCGGTGGGCCCGGAGCCCATCCAGCGCAGATCGTTGGCGATCTTGTACAGGCTGACCGCGATCGTGCGCAGGGCGCCAGACGCTTCCACCAGGCCGTCCCGGGCGCCCTGGGCCTCGAAGTGGTCGCGGGCCTCCGTCAGCGGAAGGCCGGTGTGCTCGGCGATGATCGATATCACTGCGGAGGCAAAGCCGGCCGGAGCATTGATGCCGGTCCCCACCGCCGTACCGCCAAGAGGAAGTTCGGCGACCCGAGGCAGCACCGCGTGCACTCGCTCGATCCCGTACCGTACCTGCGCCGCGTAACCACCGAATTCCTGGCCCAGCGTTACCGGAGTGGCGTCCATCAGGTGGGTGCGGCCGCTCTTGACCACCTCGGCGAACTCGTAGGCCTTGGCGCCCAACGCCTCCTCCAAGTGCTGCAAGGCCGGCACCAAGGCCCCGATCATGCTCTGCGTCGCGGCGATGTGGATGGCACTCGGGAAGACGTCGTTGCTCGACTGGGAGGCATTCACCTCGTCATTGGGATGGACGGCGCTGCCGAGCTCCGTCGTGGCAAGTGATGCGATCACCTCGTTGGCGTTCATGTTGGATGACGTGCCTGAACCGGTCTGGAAGATGTCGATCGGAAACTCGGCGTCATGATCACCGTTGGCCAAGGTATCGGCCGCCCACGAGATGGCCGCGGCCCGGTCAGCGTCGAGCACACCGAGCTTGGCGTTGACCTGAGCCGCGGCGCCCTTGATCAAGCCGAGGGCCGCGATCAGCGCCGGATCGATCGGCAGACCGGAGATGGGAAAGTTTTCAACGGCTCGCTGGGTCTGTGCTTTGTAGAGGGCAGCGGCGGGCACCCGTACCTCGCCCATGGTGTCGCGTTCGAGACGGTAGTCCTGCGGCATGAGTGCCATTGTGGCCTAGCGGCGGCGTTCGCTCGAACCGCCCCGGCGGAGCGTGTAGATCGCGTACTCGAGATGCCGAGCGCCCCGGATGGCGTCCAGCCGACGCACAGCCACGGCGTCGCCCAGCTGGCGCAGCGCGAATTCCAAAGCCGGTGCGACCCCTTGGCACCAGATGGCGAGCACGCCTCCCGGCGCCAGCTGCCGGTAGGTCGCGGCCAGCAACGGGGCGGTATAGAGATCCGCGTTCTGCGGGTGAATGAGAAAGTCCGGGCCGTTGTCCACGTCGAGGAGGATGGCGTCCCAGGGCCCGGCCGGGGTCGCCGGGGGCGACCGACGGTGGGACCCCTCCGCCGGCCACGCACGGGGGCGGTCGTCCAGCACGTCGGCGATGTCGCCAGCGTGAAACCGGACTCTCGGGTCTGAAGCGACTCGCTGGAGCACCTCGGTGGCTCCGAGCTTGGCCCACTCGATCAACGCGTCTTCACATTCCACGATGTCCAGCCGGCGTACCGAGGACGTCAGTACTTCGTCGGCCGTGTAGCCGAGTCCCAGACCGCCCAACAGCACCCGATGTGCATTCTTGGCCGTCCGGCCGAGTTCTCGCTCGCTGCCGGTTTCGGCGGAGTCCATCGCGAACGCCCCGTTGACGATCAGCTCATCAACGGGTCCCGCGGCGGTTGGTCGGCGACGCAGCACGATCTCACCCCGAACGGACTCCGCCCGGGCGATGATCATCACCGGCTCCACGGGCGCCATCGTAGAGATCTGGAAAGATGGATCGGTGGCACGTTCACGCAAGGCGATGACGACCGGCGACCTGATCCGCTCGATTGCCGTGATCATGATCCCCCTGGCGGTGATCACAGTGCTGTTCACCAAGCTGCCCCAGGATCATCCGGTGCAGGTCGTCGATCCGCAGCCGGTGTTGGCCAAGGCCCGGACGGAATCGCCATATCCGATACTGGCGCCTGCCAACCTGCCGAACGATTGGCGTGCCACCCGAGTCACCTGGGTACGCACCGGCGAACCGTATCTGAACGGTGCTCCCTCGGTCCGCAACCTGTGGCGGGTCGGCTACCTCACCCCCGATGAGGTCTACATTGCGGTCGCCCAAGGCGACCTGGAACCGGACGAGTTCATTTCGGTCGAGACGCGCGAGGGAGCAGTCGACGGTGAGAGCACCGTCAACGGCGACGTCTGGGAGCGCCGGGTGAGCGCTGACGGCCGGACCCGCTCCTTGGTCCAGAGAACCGACGCCGTCACCACGGTCGTCGCGGGCGACACTTCCTACGCCGCGCTCGAGGCGTTCGCCGCCACGCTGGCGAGCGGCTAGCGCTCATCCTCAGCACCAGCATTGGCGGCATTGTCTCGGCTGGCGGCGTTCCGCGTGGCGCTGATCCGGGCCCGGGCACCGTCCAGCCACTCCTGGCAGATGGCTGCTAGCCGCTCACCGCGTTCCCACAAGGCGAGCGACTCCTCCAAGGGTGCTCCGCCGGACTCCAGACGCTGAACCACCGACACCAGCTCCTCGCGGGCCTGCTCATAGCTCAACTTCTCGCTCTCCGGCGGGCTCACGCGGACACCTCCGATCCGAGCGTCTGAGGCTTGCCCGGCATGATCGCTGTCACGGAGGCAACCGCTTCGCCATCGAGCATGCGGGCCGTCAGTTCATCACCCACCGAGACGTCTTGCACAGACGTGACCGCATGACCGTCGGCGTTGACCAGAACTGCATAACCGCGCTCCAGAGTTGCCTGCGGGGACATGGCGCGTACCCGAGCCAGGTGATGGCCCACCGTGCTCATCTCGTGCTCGACGCGCGTGCGGATCGCTCGCCGTGACCGGTCGCGCAATGCCTGGATCTGCTCGGCATGGACCGCGAAGCTGGCCGTCGGATCGGCCAGGACAGGCCGGGAACGCAGAGCGGTCAGCCGGTCTTGCTCGGCCGAGATCCTGCTCATCATGGACTGATCAAGCTGACGCCGCAGCCGCGTGAGCTGGGTGAGCTCGTCTGCGACGTCGGGGACCACGCGTTTGGCGGCGTCGGTCGGGGTGGATGCCCTCAGATCGGCGACCAGATCGAGGATGGGACTGTCCGACTCGTGTCCGATGGCGCCGACCACCGGGGTACGGCAGGCGAACACCGCACGGATCAGTCCCTCATCCGAGAAGGGCAACAAGTCCTCGAGGGAGCCGCCTCCCCGAGCGATCACGATCACCTCGGTCGCCGGATTCGCATCCAGGACGCGTACCGCCTCCATCAGCTGGGCGGCCGCGAGTGGACCTTGGACCAGCACATGCTGAGTCAAAATCCGGACGGCGGGCCAGCGGCGGCGCGCGTTGTCCACGACGTCCCGCTCGGCCGCGCTGCCGGCACCGGTGATCAGCCCGATCGCACGTGGCAGGGCTGGCAGGCGGCGTTTTCGAGCAGGATCGAACAGGCCCTCCGCCTGCAGCAGGCGCTTGGTCTGCTCCAACTGCGCCAGCAGCCGACCTTCACCGATGGGCGTTATGGCATCGCAATAGAAAGTGAACTGACCCCTCGCCTCGTAAAAGGCGGGCTTTAGGCGGGCCACCACCGTGGCGTTTTCGCTGAGAGGGCC
>DATFQP010000007.1:0-5478 GCA_035264145.1 Propionibacteriaceae bacterium | reverse complement strand
CGGCGGCGAGTCGGCGTGCTTCCTGAGAGCAGCGGTTATCCCCGCTCTCAGACCGGCCGTGAGTATCTGCGCTACCACGCCCGCCTCTACGGCCGGAGCAGCCAAAGCGCCCGAGCTTTGGCCGCGGACCTGCTTGTCCAGGTGGGTCTCGCTGATCGCGCTGATTCCTCCATCTCGAGTTACAGCCGCGGCATGCGTCAACGTCTCGGCATTGCCCGTGCATTGGTGAACAACCCGGCCGTCGTCTTTCTCGACGAGCCGACCCTCGGACTCGACCCCGCCGGTCAAGCCCAGATGCTCAACCTGGTACGCGAGATCGCTCGGCGGGGGACGACCGTCGTCCTCAGCACACACACATTGCCCGAGGTGGAGCAGGCGTGCTCACGGGTCGTGATTCTCGACCGAGGACGAGTGCTGGTTTCCGGCAGTGTCGCTGAGGTCATCCGGGCAGCAGTGCTCGAACGATTCGCCCAGTTACGGGTCCCACCCGAGCTCGTGGAGCCGGCGGTACGCGCTCTGGCCGACGTGCCGGGCCTCACCGTGACGCAGGCGGCTGAACGACCTGACGTGCTGCGGATCGCGTTTCCTGGGTCCGCCACCATTCATGCAGACCGGCGCGACGGCCCGAACGGCGCGCTGATGGCCGTCGCGAACGCGGAGGTACCTGTGCTCTCGTACGAAGTCGAAGGCGCCCAACTCTCCGACGCGTTCCTCAAGCTGACGAGGGAGTCCGTCGGATGACTGCGCGAGTTGTGCCTACAGAGGTCGACGGGTCGGGCGATCTGGGCAGCATGACTGGAGACCCCGGATGGCTGGTCGTCGCCGGTCAGGAATGCCGCGATCTGTGGAGAAGCGGCCGCGGCCTCGCCTTGCTGTTCTGTCTCAGTGTGCTGCTCAGTGCAGTGACCTACCTGGCTTCCACCAATTCGGCTCTGAACTTCCTCGAGCGACGGGAGGCCGTAAACCTGGTCCTGCAGTTCGTCGTCGGCGTGGGAGTGCTGCTGACCCTTGTCGTGACGGCCGACGGGATCAGCGGCGAGCGTGAGCGTGAAACGTTGGAAAGTCTGCTCGTTACCCCGGTGTCTCGCCGGGCCATCCTTGCCGGCAAGTTGATCGCCGGATTGACGCTGTGGTTCGGAGCCTACGTCGTCAGCATTCCCTACCTCTGGCTGCTCGCTCGTGAGGTCGGAATCTTCTCCCGTGCGATGACACTCGGTCTTCTCGTCGGCACGCTGGTCGCGCTCGGACTGGGTTGCGTGGGACTGTTGATCAGTACCGTTTCCAACTCCAACAAGATCAGTCTCGCTATCAGCCTGTTCTTACTGGTGATCTTGTTTGCCCCCACGCAGCTGCCGAGCGGCTTGCCTGTGGGCTGGTTCTTCGACGTGATCGAGCGGCTCAACCCCGTGTCGTCCGGGTTGGCCTACATCACCGGCCAGCTAGTTCAAGCACATCCGTGGAGTGAGGACCTGTCGTTTCTTGTCTCGCCGGTGCTCACCGTCGTGCTGGCCGGCGGCGCACTGGTGATCGCCGGTCCTCGGCTAGTCCGCCTGACCGTTGGAAGCAACTAAGAGATGAAGCGGGCAGTCCTGCTGGCCAGCCTCGTCCTCGCCCTGTTCGCTTACTTGGCGGCACCGGCGTGGGCAGCACCCCTGGCGGTCCAGATCACGCCCGACCCGACGCGCGTGGCGACCGTGCTCGGTGGCCGCTTTACGATCACCACAGAGGTTGCCAACACCGGCAGCGCTCCCACCGGTAACGTCCTGGCGCATCTCAATGTCGCGAGTATGCAGGACGAGGTGTACGTCGATCCCGAGGACTGGTCATCAAGCCGGAGCGTGAATCTGACGTTGCAGCCAGGTGAAAGCCGAACATTGTCGTGGGACATTCAGGCGGTCAACGCGGGGAGGTTCGCCGCCTATGTCGTGGTGTTGCCCGAAGGCAGCGAGGTCTCCGGCGCGGAGGGGCTGGTCGTCAGTCCCCTGGTGAAGATCGATGTCGAGACCCGTTCGGCAATGTCCGAAAGCGGTGTAGTCCCAGTGGTACTCGCAATACCGCTGCTGCTCGGTCTGAGCGCTGCTGCGCTGCGGCTTCGTCGCCGTCGATAGCAGCTGCTAACTTCACTCGATGGACGCTTTCGTCATTGATCGCGCCGACGGCCGGGACGACGGCGAGGACTGGACCGAAAATTACGAGGAACTACCCGGCAGCGCGAACATCTCGATCATCCTCGAATCCACCACGAAGGCCGGGGTCGGGCCTCGACTGCACCAGCATCCCTACGCCGAGACATTTATCATCCGACGGGGATGGGCGACATTCACCGTCGGGGCCGAACAACTGCAGGGTCACGC
The DNA here is from genome assembly GCA_035264145.1 of Propionibacteriaceae bacterium. Classification (GTDB taxonomy): domain Bacteria; phylum Actinomycetota; class Actinomycetes; order Propionibacteriales; family Propionibacteriaceae; genus Microlunatus. The sequence continues at coordinate 3,124 of DATFQP010000007.1, read as the reverse complement.
TGGACAAGTTCTCGTCGTCCCGGCCAGTACTCCGCACAAGTTCGAGACCGGGCCGGACGGGTACGAGGGGGTACACATCCATGCCAACGCCCGGTTCATCACCGAATGGCTGGAGTAACCGACTCTGGCTAGAAGATGCCCTCGATCAGTTGGCGACGTCCACCATGGCCGTCGACACTGGCCTTACCAGCGGCGCCGGTGCCCCCGCGGGCTTGGGCGGCGCGCCCAGAAGCGGCTGAGAATGAAGAGCCAGAACATCCCCCACAGCAGCCACGGCGCCCCGAGCGCGATTGCGGTCACGATCAGCGCCACTATCAACACGGGCAGGAACAACAAGAAAACCGGTACTCGCGGAGGGGCTCCCGTGGGCCAGCCGGCCACCGGCAGTCGCTCTGCGGCAGGGCCGGGCAGATCGCCGAACAGCGGTTGAAGATCGGACTGGAATCGTGCCTGCATGGCCTTGTCGATTCGCTCGTCGAACTCATCCCGGGTGAGGCGTCCCGCCGCAAAATGGTCGCCGAGCGCAGAGACTGCACTATCCCGTTCCGCATCCCCGATCCGTACGGGGCCGGTTGGTCGCGCCCAGGTGCCGAACGGCGCAGCCGACGGCGGCCACGTCCATACCTGGTGGACGGGTAAACCGTCGGGTCGCCGTGGGGGCTGATTTATCATTGGTCCGCCTGGGTGTCGTCTTCGGCCAAGATTGCATACAGCTTACGCCGGAACTCAATGAGCGCCTCGCGACCTTTGACCTGCTGTTCAGGGCTCCCCATCGCGACGATCTGCCACACCGCAGCAGCGACCTGTCCGATCAGCGGTTTGACCCCGTTGTCGTCCTCGGCTGAATCCGCGAAGCCCTTCCACGGTGCCGCAACCTCTTCGGGATGATCAGTAACGTACGCCCGGCCTTCATCGGTCAACGTGAACGTACGGCGGCCACTGGCTTCTTCGGCCAGCACTAATCCCTCATCCTCCAACTGTTGCAGCGTCGGGTAGATCGAACCAGGGCTGGGCTTCCAGGCACCGCCGCTGCGTTCGGCGATCTCCTGAATGATCTGGTACCCGTTCAGGGAGCGCTCAGCCAGCACGGCCAGGATCGCCGACCGAACATCGCCGCGCCGGGCCTTCGACGCCCGCCAGCCCGGACCGCCACCGAACCACGGGGGACCAAAAGGCGGCTGAGCCCCGAAGACTCCCCAGCCACCGAAGGGCTGAGACGCGTGGGTTCGCCGACCGGTCATCATCGCGAACCAGTCGTCCTTGTTCGATGCTCGCTCGCCCGCGCACCGGCTGGCGAACTTCAACCAGGGTGCCAACCAAGGCGCTGCCATTGCGTACGCTCCACCCATTACTATCACCTCTCGAGAGTCCTGAACCGATACGTCAACGATATATCGGTTCTGAGGGGATCCAAAGGGCCGATGAGCTACAGCTGGTCTTACATTGCCGATCCCACAACGCCGTTCTCGGACTCCGGCAGCCGGTACCTGCGTCTGAGCTCGCCTTCCGCTCCGGGGCCGCTGGGCAGGTTTCGCCAGCCGGCCCTCCGTCGACGTCGACGAGGACGTGCTTAATTGAGGGAAGTTGCTCTCGACAGCTGGTGGTTTGCTGACATCGAGAAGCGCTCGATCCACCGGCTCGTTGCATCGAGAGCTCGCCGTTCCCGGCTCGTCGCATCGAGAGCTCGCCGTCCCGGCTCGTCCTGGCAGCCGGCTTTATCCATGACGTTCGTTGTGTTGGACGCCGAGGCCAACGGATCAACCATTCTTCCTAGACTGTGTGGGTGCGTACAGGCGGCGGCCGACCTCAGATCGCAGCCGGCCAAGTGGATCCGTCGACTGTCTCGAATCCCCCTTCTGCCGTTGTGACCGCATCGGCGCCGCTGGCGCTCGCGGCGGCGGCCCTCGCCGCGATGGTGGTAGCGGTTGTCGCGCTCGGGATCACCGGTGGCCTGGCTTCGGCCGCCACTGGTCTCTTCGATCCGGGCGTTGTGGTGCGGATCGGCCTGCCGGCAGCTCGGGTCTTGCATGATCTTGTCGCAGCGCTGACTGTGGGCCTGCTCGTGCTTGCAGTGTGGTTTGTCGCACCGGAGTCGGCGGTCCGGGATGATCACCTCTCCGGCGGTCGGCAGTGGCTCGTGCAGACTGCGGTGACCACCTCGATCATTTGGGCCGGCGCGGCAGCCTCCGTGCTGATGTTCGAAGCCGCCAGCGTCGCGGCGGTGCCGGTGGGATCGCCGGGCTACGGCGAGGCCCTGCTGTCGTTCGTCACGCAGATCCCGCTGGGTGGCGCTCTCGGCGTCAGCCTGATGCTCGTCGTCGTCGTGGCCTGCCTGACCATCCTCGCGTCGCGGATCGAGACGGTGGCCTGGGCCGCCGCAGTGTCGCTGCTGGCCTTGCTTCCCTTGGCGCTCGGTGGCCATGCGTCGGGCACTCAAGACCACGCCAACTCCGTGGACAGCCTGGCCCTCCACCTACTGGCAGTCTGCCTGTGGTCGGGTGGTCTGGCGGCCCTGCTCTTGGTCGCTCGACAGCTGGGCGGGCAGCTCAGCGTGGTGGCCAGTCGTTACTCCACGCTCGCAGGCTGCTGCTTCGGCATCGTTGCCGGCTCGGGCCTGATCAATGCGATGCTCCGCCTGGATCTGGTGTCCAATCTGGCCACCGAGTACGGGCTTCTTGTGATCGGCAAGATCGTGCTCTTGGGCCTCCTGGGAGCAGCGGGCTGGCTGCACCGCCGGATCACGTTGCGTCGTCTAGACCAGAATCGGCGTTGGTTCATGCGGTTGGCGGCGTCAGAGGTGGCCGTCATGGGAGCCACCATCGGTTTGGCTGTCGCGCTGTCCAGCTCCGCCCCGCCCTCCAGCCCGTCGGCCACAGATCCGGCATCGATCTTGCTGGGCTATCCGGCGCCGCCGCCGATCACACTCGGGCGGTACCTCACCGTGTACTACCCGGACCTTCTCTGGCTCGTCGCCGCTGCCGGCGCAGGGGCTCTCTACATCGGCGGTGTGCTTCGGCTCAGAGCTCGTGGTGACAGCTGGCCGATGGGCCGTCTGGCATGGTGGCTGGCTGGATGTGTTGCCCTGGCATTTGTCACCAGCGGGGGCCCGGGCGTGTACGGACGG
>DATFQP010000006.1:0-9524 GCA_035264145.1 Propionibacteriaceae bacterium | reverse complement strand
TCGAACCCGCGACCCTCACCTTGGCAAGGTGATGCTCTACCAGCTGAGCCACGTCCGCGCTGCCGCCTCCGACGATCGCTCGCCTTTGGTGCGATCTAGAACCATAGCCGAGCCCGAGGCCGGAGTCCAAACGTCTTGGCGTTGTGATTCGCCCCGGTCAGCCATCGCGTCAGCATGATCAACAAGCCACGATTAGGGTAGCCCGATGCAGGTTCAGAACTCCGCCGCACCGACGTCTGCCCAGCACCTGACGGTGTGGGTCAACGGGGTGCGCTACGAAAGTCAGAGCGCAGCCAAAGTACCCGCCACCGACCATGGTCTCGTGGTCGGCGATGGCGTCTTCGAGGCGCTCAAGGTCACCCGCGCCGGTCCCTTCGCCGTCCAGCGCCATCTGAACCGGTTGAGTCGATCGGCGGCGGCGATGGGCCTCCCGGCGCCTGATCACGCTGGCATCCGTGCGGCGATCGAGGAGGTGCTGGACGGCCGAGGGTTCGACCACGGCAGGCTACGGATCACCTATACCGGTGGCATCGGGCCGCTGAGCTCCTCTGCTGCTTACGGCTCGCCGACTCTCGTGGTCGCGGCCGGGCCGGAGGAGCCACCCGCGGCGTTCACGTCGATCGTCACGGCTCCTTGGACTCGCAACGAGCGCGGCGCGCTCTCCGGGGTCAAATCCACCTCCTACGCCGAAAACGTACGAACTCTGGCGTACGCCACCAGGCGACGAGCCACCGAGGCGATCTTTCTCAACACCGAAGGGAACGTGTGCGAAGGAACCGGGACCAACATTTTCGTGGTGATGGACGGCACGATCGTCACTCCGCCGCTGAGCTCGGGGCCGCTCGCCGGAATCACTCGGGAAGTGATCATGGAGTGGTGCGACGTGGAAGAGCGAGATTTCACCTTGACCGATGCCATGGTCGCCAAGGAGGTCTTCATCACGTCGTCGCTTCGGGACGTGCAGGCCGTCCACCGCTGGGACGAGATCGACCTTGGCACGTCCCACCCAATGACCGATCACATTGCCGCCACGTTCGCCGAGCGGTCGTCCGCAATTATCGATCCCTAGAGCGGCTCCAGGGTGATCTGATGTGGATGGCTTTTGGCAAGCCCCTTGTGATCGAAGGCGTGATAGCTGTTCCGCCAGAATTGGCATGGGTGTCTTTATTTGTATAGATCTCGTCGAATGGAGTATGTTTTGCATACCGATGGTGTTTGGCCGCACTCTCGGATTGCATTGCCGAACCATTCCAGAGGTGTCGGCGAAACATACTTGGCCGTCTCCATCCGAAGTCCGTTCAGACCACGTCGAGCACGATGGGCATGCCACGTGCGTGAGCCCTCTTTGCCATGATCTATCGCACGCTGTCAAAGAGGGCTCGCTGGGACCAGCTGCAATTCGACTCTGGCTGCATTAGTTCGATCGGGTGGTTGTCGAAGTTACGCATCCCAAAATCATGGGCGAGAGAAGCGATCAGATGAAGCGCTGATGCGACAAGCAAACTCTGGAGCAGACTATCAAAACTGACTCGGCGAAGTCGGCCTTAATCACCCGGTGGTTCGGCGCGTGCTGGCGCACATTGACCTGGCATGACCAGCCCCATTACGCTGCTTAATCGGGAACAAACAGCAAGATGAGGATTGCCGATTTCTCTTGCGAGGTGAACATGTCCAGCGCCGGTCGGGCCCTGAGTTGCATTACTCCGCCACATATTCTCGAGAAGCTTCTCGACAGCGACGACAGCGACATCCGCCAAGCCGCGCTCAACACGCTGCTGACGACAGCGCGGCTCCGCGGGGAGAGGTCGATACGCGCGTCGCTCGCGCCGTCCGCCGCTCCGGCCAACGGCCGGCGGACGATCTTCGACTGCCAGAGCAGCACGTCACTCCCAATGGCCGTGCTGGCCAGGTCGGAGGACGGGTCGGCATCGACCGACGACTCGATCAACCGGGCGTTCGACGGGTTCGGCTCGACCCGTCAGTTCTACCAAGAGGTCTATGACCGCAACTCGATCGATGATCGCGGCATGCGGCTGGAGGGATATGTGCACCGCGGAGTGAAGTACAACAACGCCTTCTGGGACGGTCAGGAGATGGTGTTCGGTGACGGGGACGAGATCATCTTCACCGATTTCACCAACTCGCTTGATGTGATCGCCCATGAGCTGGCGCACGGGGTCACCGAGCACACCTCCGGATTCGAGTACCACAACCAGTCCGGCGCACTGAACGAATCGATGTCAGACGTCGTGGGGTCGCTGGTGAAGCAGTGGTCCCTGCGGCAAACCGCCGAGGCCGCTGACTGGCTGATCGGAAGCGAGGTCTTCACGCCCGGGATCGACGCAGACGCGCTGCGCTCGATGAAGGCGCCGGGTAAGGCATACGACAGCGAACTGCTCGGTACTGATCCGCAGCCCGACCACATGAGCAAGTTCGTGCACCTTCCGGACACCGAGGAGGGGGACAACGGCGGCGTGCATATCAATTCGGGGATCCCTAACAAGGCGTTCTATCTGGTTGCCGTCGGACTTGGCGGGTACGCATGGGAAGCCGCTGGACTCATCTGGTATGAGGCTCTCAAGGCCTCGACGGTGACCACCCAGTTCGAAGAGTTCGCCGACACGACGTACTTCAAGGCCGAAGAGCTTTACGGAGCTGGCAGCACCGAGCAGGAAGCAGTGCTGGCCGGATGGCGGGAGGTCGGCATCCGGATCACTGGCGTGCCGGGCCGGAGCAGTGCCGGCAAACGGGCCGCAGCGACCGGCGGAGAACCCGACATGGCGGCCCTCACCCAGCAGATCGAGGCGCTCTCGACGCAGGTGAAGGAGCTGGCACAGGACGTCCGCAGCCTGAAGGCAGGAAATTAGGTCAGCGTCACCATCAGGTACCGTCCCATAAGTGCCGGCACGCTGACTGGGGAGAGGTGGGATGAAAGTCACGCTTGCCACCCATGGTGGACTGGCCGCGGGCATCAATATCCGGCTGCCACCAAGGGTGGTGGACACCGCAACGCTGCCCAGGCCCGCCGCCGCAGAGCTCTCCCGTTTGGTGGCTGCGGCAAAGGCCGTCAACGCGTCCCCTGCAGGCGATGAACGCGCCAGGGACGCGATGAGCTACACGATCACTGTCGAGGAGCGCGGGCAGTCGACCACGCTCGCCCAGTCCGACGTGACGATGTCCGCGCAGTTCGCCGCGTTGCTCGACTGGCTGCAGCAGCAAGCCGCCTGACGGTGATGCGCTGTGCTTGGCGACACCGTTAGTGGACGATGCACGGGAGCTTGAACTTTCACCAGATGCGCGGCGACGGTTCGGGAAGCCCGGGAGGCGCCACAGCGCCCAATTTCAGCGTTGGCCCTCGTCGTCGACGATCGCGCTCATCGTATCTTGATGGTCGTGGTCGCTCTTCCGGCGGAACGTCGTATCACTTTGCATCGGCGGGCTCTCTGGCTCGAGTACATCACCGTGGGTTGGAACGTTGTCGAGGCCGTGGTGGCGATTGGTGCCGGGGTGATCGCGGGCAGCGTGGCTCTGATCGGGTTCGGTGCCGATTCGATGATCGAGGTGATCAGCGCACTTGGTCTGTTGTGGCGGCTGCGGATCGCCGGGCCTCAGGCGACGGTGAGTGAAGAAGGGACAGCGGAGAAACGTGCTCTCTACGTGGTCGCTATCACATTCTTCCTGCTGGCCACCTACATCACGTGGGAGGCCGTGACGTCCCTCATGAACCGGGAGCAGCCGCTCACGTCTCCTGTCGGGATCGTGCTGGCCGTGCTGTCGCTGGCAGTCATGCCAACTCTCGCCATCGCGAAGCAGCGGGTCGGCAAGGAGATGGGAAGCCGGGCCCTGCTTGCCGACTCCAAGGAGACCTGGGTCTGCTCGTATCTGTCACTGACCCTTTTGCTTGGGGTTGGCGCGTACGCGGTTGTCGGCTGGTGGTGGGCCGACCCGGTCGGGGCGCTCGCGATGTTGCCGGTCATCATCTGGCAGGGACGCGAGACGCTAGCTGAAGCGCGCGAGTGATCGGGCACGAGCACTTACGCGCGAACGATCTGAAACCGCAATCGAGGGGGTGGCGACTGCAGGGGCCCGCAGCGGCCTCGGCTGCCGCCCCTGCCTGTGCGGATGGTCGAAGCTGATCTGAGCGGCGATCTCCGGATGATCCGCGCTGCCGGGCGTCACCACCAGCTGGGAGTGCCGATGCGCAGTCGGTTGCCATCTGGATCGGCAATCTCGAAGTCCGGTCCCCACGGATTGTCCTCGGTAGGTACGCCGAGGCTTGCGGCGAGGCGCTCCGCATCCCGGACGCGGAGGTAGACCAACGTGTCGGGCCGAGCGTCACCGTGTTCGCTCAGGAAGAGCGAGATGTCCCCGCGCTGGATCGTGGCGAAAGCCGGAAAACCCGGTTCGAAGCGATGAACATTGACCAGCTTGAATCCGAGTCGCTCATACCATCCCGCGGTAGCGGCAGCTTCTCTGACCCGCAGTATTGGAATCACTTCTTCCCGCGGTGCTGATGGGGAACTCATGAACCGATTGTGCCGGAAGCCGGCAGGCGATCATCGTGTTGGAACCCGATCAGGCTGCCAGGCGGGCCTCCAACTCAGCGGTTACCCCGGCAGTCTTGATCGTTGGAGGAGAGGCACCCATCGCGTGGCCACTCCTCAGGCGCTCAGCGAAGGCCCGGTCGGCGAGCACTAGGTAGACCAGCTCACCCTCGTGTTCGGTGACCGTACGGTTCAGGTCAGAGGGTGTTGAGACCTTGAGCAGCTGCGCAAGTCGGATCCTTACCCGCTCGCGATCTTCGCCGATCATGGCGGCGATCCGACCCAGCGCGTCATCGTCGGGCGTGCCGAAGGCGCCTGAGCCCTCCAGCTCGTCAGGCGCCGGCAACGGGGCCTGCACCAGGGCGAGCAGATCGACCCGGCCAAGTCCGTAGTCCCGATCCCATCCGGCTGGCACGACGCATACGCCGGGCCAGCGGAGCACTGCCAAGAATGCGGTCTGGATCCGCCTAGCCCCGTAACGCTGGATCAGCGAATCCCGGCCGTGGTGGGCCAGCCAAAGGGCGGCGGCGGCGGCCAGATGGGCGACGGCGAACGAGGTCCCGTGCCCGATCCGCACGATCGGATTCCGGTCGGCATAAGCGGCGACATGTACGCAGGAGCCCGGCATGCTCACGTCGACTGCGGGCCCCCGCGAGGAATCGGCCCACAACGAGTCGCCAGGACCGGTGGCCGCTACCGCCAGGCAGTTATCGTAGCTCGCTGGTGCGGTGACGACCCGAACGTAATTTCCCGCCGCCGCCATCACGATCATGCCGCCGTCCACCGCCCGCTGAAGCTCTGCCTTCAGCCCAATGAATCCCTTACCACCAAGGCTCATCGACACGACGTGACAACCGACCTGTCGGGCATGTCCTACCGCTTTGGCCACGTCGGAGTCGAAGAGCTGCACAACGCTCTCGGTGGCGCGGATAGGCACTAGCCTCGCTAGGGGCGCGAGTCCAAGGACGGGGTCGTTCCCGGATCCTTGGCCGACGATGACACTCGCGGTCGAAGTGCCATGGCCGGGATTTGGCAGCGGCCAGTTCTGGTTCGGGACCAAGTCGTCCAGGGCGTCGTCGTCGCCGTCGATGACGTCGCGGTCGGTTGTGAGGTCCAGCCCGGCGGCGCCCAGCTTGGGGTGCAGGGTGTAACCGGAATCAGGTTGGCCTATCCGGATGCCGGCACCGCCGGTTGCCGCCGCTGACATCTCCGCCATCGCCTCCGACCAGTGCAGCAGGTCTCGCACCCAACTCACCGGCGGCGGATTCTGAGCACAGTCATCAGGGAGGGCACCCGACGGGTCGGTCACCTCCGGACCGACATCGACCCGCACCGGCACGTCGGCCTCGGCGCTGCTGAACATCGTGCTCCGTCGCATAGCCAGAGCTGCCTCATGGGACTCACGAGCGTGCTCGGGGCTGCCCACCGGGTGGGCACTGTGGCCGGTCAGCAGGACAAGCCGGCTGCCACGGGTCAGCCGCTGGACCTGCCAGCCGCTGCCCAGCTGATGTTGCACAAGGCTAGCGATCTCAGCGTTCTTGGTTCGCGCGGCCGGCAGGACAACCACCCGGAGTTGATGGGCTGTATCGACGACCATCGTCACCTCCTCTTGGAAGCTGGCGGACCTGCGCCACTCGCCAGTAGGTATCGATCAAGTTGTCACTGAGTAAGGGCGGAGAGTCGCCGGATGGGTTTCGCCGACGAGGATCATCGGATTATCCGATCGTCCACTGCGACCTGCCCGACATTCTCGGTGCGCCCGGCCTGCTGGCTCCGGCGGAACTCGGCCAGCTCCGCAAGCACCGGTAGCTCCCCCTACGGCGTCCACCATGACCGCAGCGGAAGACCGCCGTCGCCTCCGTTAGCGTCGAGCTTGACCGCCAAGACTTGGTGAAGCTGGACGACATTCGTCTCGAAGCCCAGCCGCGACCCCGCCATGTAAAGTCCCCACACCTTGGCGGTCGGCAGGCCGACCTCTCCGACTGCTTCGTCCCAGTGGTCGACGAGGTTGCGGCACCAGTCGCGCAGAGTCAGCGCGTAGTGGTGGCGCAAGTTCTCTTCGTGCAGCACCTCCAAACCGACATCCTGCGCCTCGGTGATGATGCGGCCGGAGCCGGTCAGCTCGCCGTCCGGGAAGACGTAGCGGTCGATGAATCCACCCGCTGACGGCCTCGTCCGGTTGTCCGGGCGGGTGATGCAGTGGTTGAGCAGCAGCCCGCCGGGGCGCAACTTGGACTTCAGGAACCGGAAGTAGGTGGGGTAGTTGGCGACGCCGATGTGCTCGGTCAATCCGATCGAGGCCACGGCGTCGAAGCCGGACTCGGGAACGTCGCGGTAGTCCCCGTAGCGGACCTCGGCCAGGCCGGCAAGGCCTTCATTGGTGATCTTGTTCTGCGCCCACGCCGCCTGCTCCTTCGAAAGCGTGACGCCGGTGGCCTTCACTCCGTGCCGGGCGGCGTAGCTGACCATGCCGCCCCAGCCGCAACCGACGTCGAGCAACCGGTCGCCCGGCTTCAGGCGTAGCTTGTCGAACACCAGCCGGTGCTTGTTCTCCTGCGCCTCCTCCAGCGTCGCGTCGGGGTGCGGGTAGCAGGCGCAGGTGTAGGCCATCGACGGGCCAAGGACCCACTCGTAGAACGTGTTGGACACGTCGTAGTGGTGATGGACGGCCTCCGCGTCACGGGCTCGGTTGTGGCGCAAGCCCCTTGAGATACGGCGCCATCGTGGCAGCGCCTCCTGTGGCGGCGGCGCAATGGGCTTGAGGTGCTCGAATCCGATCGACCGGACGATGTCGGCGAGCACCCGCGCCGACGGCCGCCTGAAGTCCATCTTCGCGGCCAGCGCCTTGAGCAACTCGTAGGGATCCCCCAGGGGCACGCCGTGCGGTTCAAGGTCACCGGAGACGTAGGCGCGGGCCAGCCCCAGGTCTCCGGGTGCGGTGGCCAGATACGTAGTGCCACGCGGACTCAGCAGGTCCAAACCGAGCTCCGCATCGTCTGGTCCTGCCGTGCTGCCGTCGTACGCCGAGAATCTAAGCGGCAATTCACCGCCGGCGAAGATCTCGAGGATCTCGGCCAGCGTGAGTTTCCTGGTCGGCGCCGCCTGTGTTGTGTCTTGCCTGAGTGTGGTCATCGTCGTTGCACCGCCTTCCCGTACAGGTCCAGCAGACGTGAGTCGGGATCGTAGGTTTCCTTTACCGCCTTGTATGTTTCGCCGCCGTAGAGCTCGTCAAACTCGTCGGGGGAGTAGAACGCGTCGGAGTACAGTGCCTTGTGTCCGTCCAGCTCCCTGACAGCCCGCTCGATCAGTTTGTTGGTGTGACCTTCCTCGGATGGCCAGCTGCGACCGACCGGCACCGACGACCAGAAGCCGACATTGACGTAGGTGTGGCCCGGGCGGAGGGGATAAAGCGGCCACTCGCTGTCGTCGCGTAGACGCAAGGGGCACAGCCAGAGCGGCTCGATGGGCACGTTGTCCAAGAACCAGTCCAGGAACTCGACGGTGCGTTCGATCGGCAGCTCGACGTCTTGGATGACGCGCTCTCGCGGCGGGCGGCCGTAGCGCTTTTCGATGCGGTCGGCGATGTGAAACCGTTGGTCGTAGCTGATGAGCTTCCAGTAGAAGCTGCTGCGCCGGTAACGCCGCGGCCAGAGCCGGCGGATGCGCGGGTTCTGCGCGCCGAAAGCCCGCGAACACCAGAACCAGTCGGTGTCCCACCGCCAGAGGTAGTCGTGAACGCTGAGTCGGTCATGCTTTTCGCCGTTCTCGTGCTGGATAGAGCGGTAGTAGATTTGCTGGCCGGTGTAGTCGCTGACCCGCCCCGGGGTCGACGTCTGAGCACCGACGCACAGGTAGCTTTCATCGGCGCTGAACACCACGCCGTCGAGGTAGTGAATCGGCGCGCCGTCCAGGCGGCCGCTCTCGATGATGCGGTCCATCGCGGTGACCATGTTGTGCAGGGATTTGAAACGCAAATGCCTGAGCGCGACGAACGGTTTGACGGGTTCCAGCTCGATCTGAAGACGAACGGAATAGCCGAGCGTGCCATAGGAATTCGGGAACGCACGGAAGAGGTCGGCGTGCTGATCGGGTGACGCGGTTACCACGTCGCCGGTGCCGGTCAAGATGTCCATCTCCAGCACCGACTCGTGCGGAAGGCCGTTGCGAAACGACGTGGACTCGATGCCGAGCCCGGTGACGGCCCCGCCGAGCGTGATCGTCTTCAGCTGCGGCACCACCAGCGGCGCCAGTCCGTAGCGGAGAGTAGCGGCGACGAGGTCCTCGTACGTGCACATCCCGGCGACATCGGCGGTCCTGGCGTCGGGGTCGACCGCGATGACGCCCGTCAACCCCGATGTGTCCAAGCCCCTGACAGTGTTCTTGGCCCGCGCCCGAAAGAGATTCGATGTTGGCTTGGCCAACCGAACCGTGGCGTTCTCAGGGATGGACCGATAGCTCGCGAGAAGCCGCTGCACGCCCCCGGCGTAAGCAGCACGCGCGTCAGTCGCGGCAACAGGCACAGATTTACGCTAGTCCGCGGCCGCGCCCGACGCGACCGCATTCACTCGGAAACACACCGATGCTTCACCTCTAGAACGTCAAGCGGAACACGGACAGCCTCGCCTGGAGCACGTAGTCATCCTGCCCTGTCTCTGGTCCGCTGATGGTCGCCTGAGAAAGTGTGAGTCAGGGCTGACGCGGCGCCGTCCCCCAGAGAGAGGAGGCCGCGAGGTGTCGTGGGTTGAGCACGTGATCTGGTGGCAGGTCTACCCGCTCGGCTTCCTGGGAGCCGAGAAGGAGTTGGGCGCGTTCCAGGCTGAGGTGAGCCGGCTGCCGGGACTGCAGGGCTGGCTCGATCACCTGATTTCCTGGGGCGGCAACGGTCTGCTGCTCGGCCCGATCTTCACCTCCCGCAGCCACGGCTACGACACGATCGACTACTTCCAGATCGATCCGCGTTTGGGCGATGACGCCGACTTC
>DATFQP010000005.1:0-4382 GCA_035264145.1 Propionibacteriaceae bacterium | reverse complement strand
CGAAGCCGGTCACGCCGATGAAGCGACCAACCAGGCGAAGCAACTACGCCAGCGACCAATCAGACGCGGAGCCTCTCGCACCGGCACCTCGCTTCGCTGCGGGCCGCGCCGCCGTCTGGGTTAGCGCGCCACGCGGTAGCGGAGGTAGACGACTCTTGAACTAAAGGTGCGGGTCTCGACGAGATCGAGATCCACCCGGCGCTCGCGCTGGGGAAAGAACGGAATGCCACCGCCCACCAGCACCGGGTAGACCATGGCCCGGTATTCGTCAATCAGACCCAACGCGGCCGCCTCGGCGGCGAGCGTCGCCCCGCCGATCGCGATGTCGCCCTCCGCCGGCTCGGCTCGCAACCGCTCGATCTCCTCCGCCAGGCCGCCTGAGGCCAGGCGGGCATTGCCCTGGACCGCTGACAACGTCGTCGAGAACACCACCTTCGGGAGCGGCTTCCAAAGCGCGGCCCACTCGAGCTCCGCGTCGTCGAGCGATGAATCCTGGTCGGCGGTCTCCCAGTACAGCATCGTCTCGTACAGCCGTCGTCCCAACAAGTGGACGTCGACCTCTTGAATCTCGTCGATCCAGAAGCGAAAGACCTCTTCGACCGGCGCCGTCCAGTCGAAGCCGCCGTCCGGCCCGACGATGAAGCCGTCAAGTGAAACGCTCATCGAATAAGTCACGCTGCGCAACAGAAGTCCTCCTCGGTAACGGGTTTGACAGTACGACCACTCGGACACCGCAGAACTCATCGCGGCTCGCCCTATCCCCTCAGATCTCCCCGATGCTGAGTGACGAAGTGAGTGACTACGGGCCTACTAGAGCGCGCTACTCAGCGCACGTCGGCGGACCGGCCCCACGCTCAACCGTTGAGCACAGCAAGCTTGCCGGAAGTTACATCGATCACAAGAATCCAACAACCGTTGCCCAGTACGCGAAAGCAGTGGTCCACAATCCGTCCTCATCGCTCGACCACCGCGACTCGGGTCAAATCCATGATCGACAACCACATTGCCGGAACCCGACTCGGCAGTAGGAGGCTCTGCCGTCCGCACACCTGAGGTACAGGCGTGGGTGACCGGAGCGTTCGCAAACCCTTTCTCCTGGCACCGTGCGGCTTGTAGTACAAACGCTGCGCTCGGTCTTCAATGCCGCAGTCCAAGATCGACTTCTGGCAAGGAACCCGGTGACCCGCTTGAGCATGCCGAGGTCAGAGAAGCAAAGGATCACGCCGTTGTCCGTACTCGAGGTTCAAGACCTTGGCGCCGAGCCATGGTCATCACCCAACCGGGCCTCGGTCTGCGAGTCGCCGAGTAACTGGCGCTCCGCGTACAGGATGTCGACTTTCTCCGGCGTACGGTGCGGGTCGAATTCCAGACAACCCCGGACGGCAAGTACCGAGTACCGCCCAAGACACCAAGATCACGACGCGCGCTGCCGTTACCGGAAGTGGTGGGCACTCGCGGCGCACATCGCTGAGTTTCCGCCGACCGAGGACGGCTCACTCTTCACCACGGCCAACGGGAACCTGTACCGGCACGAGCATTACGGCGCGCGGATCTTTGCTCCATCTGTGAAGAAGGCTGGGCTACCGGCTGGCACGGCGAGTCACGCACTGCGCCACCATTACGCCAGCGTGCTCCTGGCAGCCGGGGAGTCTGTGGTCGCAGTGGCCGAGAGGTTGGGCCATGAGAACGCGGCGCTCGTGCTCAAGACGTACGGGCATCTGATGCCGGATTCTGAAGACCGAAGCAGGCGCGCAATCGACGACGTGTGGACGAGTGACGGAACACAGACGGAATCTGATCCCAGGTTAGAAGGCATCGAGCCTTGTCAGAAGCCAGTTTCCTGATTGTGGCAGGTGTTGGGTTCGAACCAACGTAGGCGATGCCGACGGTTTTACAGACCGCACCCAAATCCTCTCCCACTAGGGCAAATAGTGCTGCCAGCAAGTCCGTGGGATGGAATAGGGATCAGACGCCCGCAGTCAGCCGGTGCCAACCGAAGCCACCCGAACGGCCTCCGGAGCTCACAGGGCGACTGGCAAGTCGGAATGCCAGAAGCCGAGGAGGCCGAACTTGTTGCCGAGGAGAATGCCGTCCAGCCCGAAGTCCTCGACGAAGGCTGCGGTCTGTGCGGCCACGAAGTCGCCGATGCCGTCGGGGTAGGCGGCATAGATGTGATCATCGGGGTGGAGGCGGAGACGACGCCTGGACAAGTTAGGTCAGAACCAACAGCGGCCCCCGGTGCAGCCGTGGAGTCAGCTTACTGTGCTCCTGCCGTGTGTTGGGAGCCGCCGTCGATGGCTGCATTTTACTCCCCTCGCCCAAACCAATCAGCCCGCTTGGGTCGCCATATTCGAACACCGCCCACACCGTGCCCGGAACTTGCCCTCAGTTTCGGTGCTTCGCGGGAACAGAGCCTGGGCAGTTGGCCGAAGCCGACCCTGAGGCATTCCCCAAGCTAAGAGCGCGGCGGCTCGGGTGCGGCCGACCCGGCGTAGGGTGAAAGCACCGAGGATCCTTCTGCTGACACCTGATCGGCGGTCCCTGGCGATCACCATCCGGCCCTATTGACGGGCCCTACGGACTGACATGAGCTCTGCATCTCCCGCCCTAGTGGACATCGACGCTGTCGCGGATCTTTGCCCGACCTGCAAGCATCCGCTCGCCTCACACGACGCGATCAGTGCGCGGTGGTGCGCCGCCACCAAGCTCGGGGTCGGTCGCCGGGAGTGCATCTGCTCCGGTGTGATGGCAAGCGCACGCGGCCTCACCCACTACTGACCCGACGAGCTCTGCTCGAGGGGGTTGTCACAATTCTGGTAACGGAGCGCTGGCGCTGACCCGTACAAACTGGCCCGATGTTGATGATGTCGTGGCCCTCAACGCCGATACGGGTCGACGAGCGATTTTGACCGTTGAGTTGGCCTACCGGCTCCGGCATGAAAGTTAACCTTGGCGAATAACCTAGTCAACGCCTGTTGATCTTGAATACGAATCTAGCACGTGACAGTCCCACGGCCCCGACCTCCAGCCCAACTTCCCGTCTACTTACCGCCAAGATCAGAACCCAGATGCCCCACGACCGGCCACTAGACGATCACGCGGTTAGCGACCTCGAGGCGATCGCGGTCGATCAGCCAGCGGATGCTGTCCAGCACCGCGGCTTCCGGTTCGTAGACCGGGGTGTAGCCGAGCTGCGTGCGCGCCTTCTCGATCGAGGCGAACTGGCTACGCGTGAGGTGCTGCCAGCTGGAGTCGGCGAACTCCGCCGCGGTGCCGGACCGGAACTCGGCCCAGCTCACCGAGCGGGTTCGGGCGATTCGCCCGAACCAGCCCGCGGCGATTGCCAGGAAGCCGCGGACCGTCACCGCCGACGGCGCCACCACGTTGAACGACTCCCCCCGGCCGCGTCACGGTGCTCGATCGCGAGCTGGAACGCCTGCGCCACGTCGTCGGCGTGGACGTGGTGCAGGAGCTCGGCGCCAAGGCCCGGAACAACGATCTCCTCGCCGGCGGAGAGGGCGTACCAGACCTTTGGGTCAAGATTTCCAAGTGGTCCGATCGGCGGCCAGCCCGGGCCGCTGATGTGGCCCGGCTGGAGCACCGTGGTGACCAGGCCGCCGGATCGGGTCTCGGCGGCCAGCAGCTCGGCAATGGCAGCCTTCCGGGTGCCGTACTCGCCGAACGGCGGTGGGGTCGTCCTCCCGCATCGGCTGCTTGACACTCGCCCCGTACCGCCAGATGGTCCCGCAGTGGACCAGGTGCCCGCCATGCCCGCGCAGCGCCGCCGTCAGCGCGGCCGCTGAGTCGGGCGTGAAGCAGATCATGTCCACCACCACCTCGGCCTCGAGCGCGGCGACCCGCTGCCCGAACGCCCCCGCCGCGTCCTCGGCCGCCCGGTCCACCTGAATCTGCTCAACCTCCAACCATGCCTCGTCGTCGACATAGGGAGCGCGGGCACCGCGAGAGAGGTTGACCACCTCATGCCCCGCGCGGACCAACCGCGGAACCAGGAAACTGCCAACGTGCCCACTGCCGCCGATCACCGCGATGCGCATGACTCCTGACCCCAACTACCCAGCTGACGGGAGCGATGAGCAGGCACCGCCAGGCGATCCGAGTGGGCTGAGACGCATCGAGCCGAGGTCGTGCTGCGCGGTCTGGGCCGGGCTGCTGCTCGCGATGGCTATAACGTCCTGATCGCAGACTTCGGCGGAGTGCGTGGAGGAGGAGGAGGAGGAGGAGATTCTCGCCGTCGAAAGCCGAGACCGCTGCGGCGGTCTGGTGCTGTGCACGCCGCGGATGGCCGAGAAAGGATCTCGACCGTTGCTCGACGACCTCAAGCCGGTTGTTCTGGTGAACCGTGACGTCGGATCCTCAGTACG
>DATFQP010000004.1:0-3025 GCA_035264145.1 Propionibacteriaceae bacterium | reverse complement strand
GCGGACCCAGGTGACGTTCGACTGTGCCGACCCCCATGCGCAGGCCGCCTTCTGGGCGGCAGTGTTCGGTAGCCAGGTCGAGGATCATTCCGACCTCGTGGACCAACTGGTCGCCGCCGGCCGGCTCCCCGCCGAGGACATGATCGTGATCGCCGGGCGGTCGGCGTTTCGTGATGTGGCGGCCTGTTCGGACCCGACAGGCATCGAACCCCGGCTCTTCTTCCAGCGTGTTGCCGAGGGCAAGACGAGCAAGAACCGCGTCCATCTGGACGTCCATGTCGACGAGGATCGCAAGACGGCGGAGGCCGAGCGCCTGGTTACGCTTGGCGCGCAGGTCGTGGATGAGCGCGCCGACCGTGGGCCGAGGACAATTGTGATGCAGGACCCCGAAGGCAACGAATTCTGCTTGCACTGATAGTTGCTGTCGCAGCACAGCGAATTACAGCGTTCCGCACAGAACTGACGGTGCCGTGCCCCCGATCGGGCAGCATAGGGCTGGCCTGCGCTGAGCACGTCAAGGGCACTCGCTGCGCTCGCTCGCTCGCATCGTTCAGATTCCATCCTTGACGCGCCTCTCTCGGCCCAGGCTCACGAGATTCGGGGAAGGAGGAATGGGATGATCACCGCACATGCAAGATCACCAGTTGGCGAAAACGTTGTTCACCGCCTCCGCCGCCTCGTAGTCGGCGCGCCGCGTCCATCGAGGTCTCAAAATGTTGTCGGCCCGTAGTGCTTGGCCAGAGTTTTCACGCTCAGAGGGGAAAGTCGGAAACGGTGGGCGATACTGGGTTCGAACCAGTGACCTCTTCGGTGTGAACGAAGCGCGCTACCACTGCGCCAATCGCCCTCAAACCCGCTGCGCGTCGACCACCTTATCTCATCCGGTCCGACCCAAGTGCGCCAAGATTCAGCCCGCGTTTAGCGGTCGCCGCTTCGAGACTATGTGTCGTAAACCGCCACGCACGTGGAACAGCAAGCCGGATTCATGGGTTTGCCCGGCTGAGCTCATTTCGATCGAGCTCAAGCGTAGTTACGTCTACCCTTACTCGAGGCGCAGCCGCGGCCAACCAGCGAGTTAGGAAGGAACCCGTACGTGTCCAGCATGTCGATCACCATCGCCTCGGACGACACCCGGGAGCAGCGCGTGACCGACACGACCACGACCGGGCTCGACCTGTTCGGCAACGACCGCAGCATCGTTGCGGTGCGGGTCAACGGCGAGCTGCGCGACCTCCATCTGCCGCTGTCAGCCGAGGACGTCGTAGAACCGGTCAAGATCGACAGCCGCGACGGCCTCAACATCCTGCGCCATTCCACCGCACATGTTGCCGCCCAGGCCGTCCAGTCACGACACCCGGACGCCAAGCTCGGCATCGGGCCGCCTATCACCGACGGCTTCTATTACGACTTCGACATCGCCCACCCGTTCACGCCCGAAGATCTTCGGGAGCTCGAACGTCTGATGACCAAGATCATCAAGGAGCGGCAGCGCTTTCGTCGGCGACCCGTGTCTGACGAGCAGGCGCGGGACGAGCTGGCCTCCGAGCCGTACAAGCTGGAACTCATTGCCGACAAAGCCAATGCGAACGGTAGTGAGATCGGCCAGAGCGATGGGTCCGGCGACGCGGCGGCGGTTGAGGTCGGTGCAGGTGAACTCACGATCTATGACAATCTCCGCCGCGATGACTCGGTCGTTTGGAAAGACCTCTGCCGGGGACCGCACGTCCCACACACCGGTTACATCCCGGCCTTTGCCCTGACCCGCAACTCCGCGGCGTACTGGCGCGGCGATCAGCAGAACGCCCAGTTACAACGGCTCTACGGCACGGCGTGGCCAAGCCGCGAGGAACTTCGAGCCCACCAGACCCGGCTCGAGGAGGCGGCCAAGCGTGACCACCGCAAGCTGGGCATCGAGCTCGACCTCTTCTCGTTCCCCGAGGAGATCGGCTCAGGCTTGTCGGTCTTTCACCCGAAGGGCGGGCTGGTGCGGAAAATCATGGAGGACTACTCCCGCCAACGCCACGTCGAGGCCGGGTACGACTTCGTCAACACCCCGCATATCAGCAAGGCCGAACTCTTCGACATCTCCGGACACCTCGGCTTCTACGCCGAGACCATGTACCCCCCGATGCATGTCGACGAGGAGCGTCACGCCGACGGCAGCGTGAAGCGGCAAGGTCAGGACTACTACCTCAAGCCGATGAACTGCCCGATGCACTGCCTGATCTTCCGGTCACGAGGGCGGTCGTATCGGGAGCTCCCGTTACGCCTGTTCGAGTTCGGCAGCGTCTACCGCTATGAGCGGTCGGGTGTCGTGCACGGGCTGACCAGGGTTCGCGGCATGACACAGGACGATGCGCACATCTTCTGCACTGTCGACCAGATGCAGGACGAACTCATTTCGCTGCTGCGGTTCGTGCTCGATCTGCTCGGCGACTACGGGCTTGAAGATTTCTATCTCGAGCTGTCAACGCGCGATCCGGAGAAGTCGATCGGCTCGGACGAGGACTGGGAAAGGGCGACCGACGCACTCCGTCAGGCCGCCGACGCCTCGGGCCTGGAGCTGACGCTGGATCCGGGAGGGGCAGCCTTCTACGCGCCCAAGATCTCGGTCCAGGCGCGGGACGCGATCGGCCGAAGCTGGCAGATGTCCACAATCCAGGTGGACTTGATGTTGCCGGACCGGTTCGACCTGGAGATCACGGCAGCCGACGGCAGCAGGCAGCGGCCGGTGATGATCCACCGTGCCCTGTTCGGATCTGTCGAACGGTTTCTCGCGGTCCTGATCGAGCACTATGCCGGTGCATTCCCCCCGTGGCTGGCACCGGTCCAGGTAGTCGGCGTCCCGGTCGCCGCCGAATACGACAGCTACCTCCTCGGGGTAGCAGATCAGCTACGAAGCGCCGGTGTGCGAGTCGAGGTGGACACCTCCGACGACCGGATGCCGAAGAAGATCCGCAACGCCGAGAAGGACAAAGTGCCGTTCCTCTTGATTGCCGGGGGAGAGGACGTGGCCGCCGGTGCG
>DATFQP010000003.1:0-24017 GCA_035264145.1 Propionibacteriaceae bacterium | reverse complement strand
CTCTTCGCGCCCACGCACTGACTTGGACGTACGCGCTTCAACCCGCCGAGGCACCCTGACACGGACTTTGAGCCCCGTCGGCATTGGTTGAGCCCTGTGCTTCGGGCTCAAGCAGTGAGACCGGGGCTCGAAGTGGAATATTGGCCTCATGAGTTGCCTAGCTGGGAGACGCCCGGCACCATTCACCACTGTCTCGCCGCCGGTGATGAACGTTTGCGACAGCCCGAACGCCAGGTGCTCGACACGCTGGTCGACGCCGGGTCGCTCGGTCTGGTCCGAGGCGCTGAACTCGCCTTGCGGTGGGAAGTGCTTTGTTCAGCGGGCTACGCCATTGAGCGGTGTTCGGGAACGCCACGGCGGGTAGGAGGATGGAGTAATCCGAAGGAGGCATTACATGACTGAACCTGACCAGCCAGGCATGTCTGAGGAGCCGGAGCTCGACGCGCCGAGTGCGCCACCGTTCGCCGAGCACGGTAAGACCGAGGATGACCAGGAGTACGCCGTTGGGCGGACCAGCGACCCGGACGGCGCCAGTCGGGACCAACCAGCCGGCGAGGACTACGCGGGTAGCGGCTTCTAACCTCCGGTAACAAACGACATCCGAACAATTCTCGTCGAAGGTCGCGCGGCGGTGACAGTGCTATGGGGATGGAGCGGCCGACCGGACGAAGCTGACCACGGCTTCGATCTCGATGGGATCGGCGTTCGAGGTGTTCACATCCAGGGTTGGTGCGCCGAGTGTGAGCGGCTCGAATGATCGTTCGATCGCGAAGTGTCCGGTGTCGTCGTGTGCCGCGCGGCTTGGTTGTTCCCGTTGGCGCCTTTCGGCCCGAATCCGCGCCACTTCCGGGTCGACATGGCACCGGATGATCCGGAGTTCGGCGAGCGGCCTCAACGGCTCCAGCCCGCGCGCCCAGGAAGAGTGCTGGAACGCGGCTTCTGCCACATGGGTCACGCCGTGCTCCAGGAAGAGCCGGATGGTGGTGAAGAACAAGTCGTAGGTTCGCAACGTCAGGGGGTCGGAGGTGAACGGGACGAACTCCGGAGTAGCCGCCACCATGCCTTCCTTGAGCTCGTCTCGGGACAGCGCCGGGCAGCCCACCGCTGCGGCCAGTCGATGGGCGAGCGTGGTCTTACCCGACCCAGCCGGTCCGCTCACCACGATCAACGTTGGACGGCTGACGAGCTCTCTAACCTCAGGCACCCGCCAACTATGGCCTGCCAGCCGTCTCCGTGGGCAGATGGAGCTCCGAGGGAGCACGGCCGATCAGGCGACCTTCAGTACTCCCACGCGCTGGTAGGTGCTGTCCATCAGCGGCTGTTCAAGCGGCTTTGACAGGGCAAGGTGCTTGGCCGCCCCACCCCAGTACCGCAGGATTCGGCCCACCTCTTCGGGCTTGGGGTCAGGAAGTCGCTCAAGGTCGATTTCAATGAGGAGTTTCACGTCCTCAACCTGCCATATCCCCTGCCTTTGTGCCGGCCGGCCGACCGCTCATCGAAGCGGTGCCGGCGCGTCGGGGAACGCTCAGAGGACCGATCAGCTTGCCTGATCAGCTTCACGCTTCTGGTGGTAGTAGGTGATCAAGGACTGGGTCGAACCGTCCTGCTTACTCAGCGCCTCCTGATCCCCACCCACCGCGGGGGTCACCTGGAGGGCGAGTTGCTTGCCGAGCTCGACGCCCCACTGATCAAAGCTGTCGATGCCCCACACCACCCCCTGGACGAAGGTGATGTGTTCATACAGCGCGATCAGCTGCCCGACGACGGATGGCGTCAGGGCCGGCGCCATGATCGAGGTGGTGGGCCGGTTGCCGGTGAACACCCGCGCCGGCACGATGGCCTCCGCAGTGCCCTCGGCGCGGACCTCCTCGGGGGTTTTCCCGAAGGCCAGCGCCGCGGTCTGGGCGAAAAAGTTCGCGAGGAAGAGCTCATGGACGTCGCTTTCACCGTCCCGAAGAGGATGCGCCGGGTTCGCCACGGCGATGAAGTCCGCGGGGATCATCCGAGTGCCCTGGTGGATGAGCTGGTAGAACGCATGCTGACCGTTGGTGCCGGGCTCGCCCCAGAAAACCTCACCTGTGTCGGTGGTCACCGGTGATCCGTCGTACCGCACGCTCTTGCCGTTGGACTCCATCGTGAGCTGTTGGAGGTAGGCGGGGAAGCGGTGCAGGAACTGGGCGTACGGCAACACGGCGTGCGTGTGGGCGTCGAAGAAGTTGACGTACCAGACGTTTAGTAGCCCCATCAGGACCGGCACGTTCCGCTCGAACGGAGTGTCCTTGACGTGCGTGTCGATGGCGTGGAAGCCCGAAAGGAAGTCGGTGAAGTTCTCCGGCCCGATCGTCACCGCGACTGACGTGCCGATTGCGGAGTCAACCGAGTAGCGCCCGCCCACCCAATCCCAGAAGCCGAACGCGTTCTCCGGATCGATTCCGAAGGCGGCGACCTTGTCCAGTGCCGTCGAGACGGCGACGAAGTGCTTCGCCACGGCGTCACTGGCCGCGTCGTCGCCGTCCGCGATGGCACCGGAGGATCGCAGTCCGTCAAGGAGCCAGCTCCGCGCCAGCCGCGCGTTGGTCAGGGTCTCCAGCGTGGTGAAGGTCTTGGATGCAACGATGAACAACGTCGTCTCCGGGTTGAGGTCTTTGGTCTTCTCCGCCACATCGGTCGGGTCGATGTTGGAGATGAAACGAGCCGTCAGGCCCTTCTGTACGTAGGGCTGCAGCGCCTCGTACACCATCACGGGACCAAGATCAGAACCACCGATGCCGATGTTGACGACAGTCTCGATCCGCTTGCCCGTCACTCCGGTCCACTCACCGCTGCGGACCTTGTTGGCGAAGGCGTAGACCTTCTCAAGGACCTCGTGCACCAGGGGCACGGCATCGGCACCATCGACGACCAGGCTTGCGTCCTTTGGCAGCCGAAGCGCGATGTGCAACACCGCCCGATCCTCTGTGACGTTGATGTGCTCGCCGGAGAACATGGCGTCCCGGCGCTCAGCGATGCCGACCTCCTTGCCCAGCTCGACGAGGGCGTCCAGGACGTCGTCGTTGATCAGGTTCTTCGAGAGGTCCACGTACAGGTCACCAGCCGTGAACGTGAGCTTCTCGGCCCGGGACGAATCCTCCGCGAACCACGCCCGCAGATCCGGCTGCAATCCTGTGCTCAACTCCTCGAGCCTGGCCCAGGCTGCGGTCTTGGTCGGATCAACAGGTTGGCTCATCGCGCCTCGCTTCGTCGGGGTGGCTCCTCGGGCAGCAGCCTACTGAGAGGGCAGTGCAACCGCATCCGGTCCTGACGACGCTGCAGAATCTTGATCATGACGCCGGCCGGCTCGGCCTTCACCATCTGGGGCCTGATCTACCTGACCTGATTGCCCTCGCGGTCTATCAGCTGCTGCCGGATCAGCAACATCCGTACCCGCCGGGCTGGAACCGTGCTGCTCCGCTGAGACTCGACACCGTGCTCCTCGGCTGAAGCGCGGCGTTGGCCAGGTGCTTGGGCGCACCCGCCATGCTGGGCGCGTGGAGTTGTTCAGCGAGATCTGGCGGCGTGCCAGCTCCGTTCAGCCGGCGCCTCCGCCCGCTCTGGCTGTCCTGGTTGCTGCCGCCGGCTTCGCCCTTGTGGCCTTGCCCTCGTTCTGGCCGTACACCCGGATGCTGGTGACGATCACCCACGAAGGATCCCACGCGGCCGCTGCCCTGCTTACCGGGCGCCGGTTGCACGGAATCCGGCTGCATTCCGATACGTCCGGACTCACCCTGTCGAGCGGCCGGCCCAATGGGCCGGGAATGATCCTCACCTTGGTCGCCGGCTATCTAGGGCCAGCACTCGCCGGGCTCGCCGCGGTAGGCCTCCTGCTCGCTGGACGCGGCCTTGCTCTGCTCTGGCTTGTCGTTCTGATACTCGGTCTGATGCTGCTGCAGATCCGCAACTTGCACGGCTTTGCCGTAGTCATCGGTTGCGTCGCGGTTCTGATCGCGGTCAGTTGGTACTTCTCTGCCACGGCGCAATCGACCCTGGCCTACCTCTTGACCTGGATCCTGCTGATCGCAGCACCGAAGCCGGTTGTGGAGCTGATTCGCCAGCGCCGGCGGGGACGAGAACGACACTCCGACGCCGATCAGCTGGCACGGCTTACCCGCGTGCCGGCCCGGCTCTGGGCCGCCTTCTTCCTGGTGGTCAACTCGGCTGGCTTGATCCTTGGCGCGGGTCTGTTGCTACCGGCGCTGATCCGGCTGGCGCACAGCGCCGGTGGCCTCGTCAGTGGCTGAGCAGCCAAAGGACAGCCGGTCAGCCACTGCTTAAAAGTCTCAGGCGGCCTGGCCGTAATTCCGTTCGGACAACACGACCCCGGCTCGCTCCAGTTCGGCCTCGACGCGAATCCGCTCGATGTCACGCTCCATGCCAGCAGTTTCTGCGCCGAGATCGTGCTCGATCTCCAACATCTGGCAGGCCTGGATCAACACTTGGTCGTAGGCGAGCCGGTCACCCATTTGGTGGGCCGCCGATCGATGGGCATCGCGGGTCACAACCGCCCGCAGCCGACGGAGATTCGCGGCCACCTGTTCAAGTGGAACACCACGTTGATCGCGCATCGCTCGCAAGTTCTTCCGGCGCTGCGCCGCCTGCTGCCGCGACTCCCTCCACCGGGCAATCGAGTTGTCCCAGCGTCCCGCCAGCAGGTCGTACAGCAACACCAGCCCGATCGGTACAAGGACCATGATGGACACGGCAATCGCACCGAGCACGACCTGATAAACGTCCACCATGAACAAACCCTAAGTCGCGCTCAGGTGCTCCACAAGCCGATCCATCGGGTCACGGCTAGCCGCTGCCGGAGTTGCCGTAAACCGTTACATGGACGTGATCATAATGATTGGCGGTGGCGGACCCGCGATCGGACATGAAGCGCCAGCCCTCGCTGGACCGCTGGACCGTCCAGATGCGCTGAGCGTAAATCACCTCGCTCGCGCCCAGCCGGGAGGCATTGGCGCGCACGTAGTTGGCGATCTGCCAACCGACAGTCGAGTCGGAGATCATCGCATCCAGCGCTCGGCCGGACGGGTGATACGGCAGTGAGTCGGCACGGACTCCGTGGTACGCGGTCACCTGTGGAAAACGGGCACAGATGGCGCGATGTACCCGTATGGCGTCGGCGGTCAAGCCGGACTCGACACTCGAGCCTGACCTGCAGGCCGCATTAGAGCTGCCGTTGGACGTGGCGGACGGGGTGGAGATGGACGGTTTCTTGGACGACAAGTACTCACTACGGACCCAGCGGCGCTGGTTGTCGTAAAGAACCGCCGCCCATCCGCGCACGGTTCCGCTGGTGATCGAGACTTTGCTCCCTACGGAGAGCACGGTGATCACCTTGCCGTCGACGCTCGGCTCGGTCCGAACATTGACCCCCGTCGTCGCGTACCGAAGGCCCGTCGCCCTCGGCGAAGCGCTCTTGGCTGCGGCCCTGGTAGTCGCGGTGGCCGACGGCGCGAGGGTAGGCGGTTTCTCCTTGGCCGAAGGCTTGGCTCGGAACACCTTGACGGAGGCTGAGCTCTTGACGGCCGGCCGGGAAGCCGCGCCCCGGCTCGTCCGAGCAGAGGCGCTGGCGGTAGCCGTCGGGGTTGGTGTTGCCACCGGCGCGGGAACCGCGGCGGTGTACTCAGGCTGCGGCCAGATGGCCACTGCTACTGCGGTGGCAAGGACCCCGATGAAAGCGAATGGTGCGACAACCCGTCCGACCCGGACTGCCAGCGGCGGTCGCGCCGCTCGGCGCGGGCGTGAACGAGCCAACCCAAACCACTCCCCCGAGTACATAAGGCCGAGATCGAACCGTTATCTTCGCGGGAGTCTAAGCATCAACGATCACAAATTCATATTCAGCGGTCCGAAGACTGGACGATGTGGCGAAGGTCACATCTACGCTCGGAACGCACTTGCCTCACTTATGGGTGTAAGTCGCCTGGACATGGGCGCGCGGGCTCCGCTTGTAGTCGGACACGAAGCGGCTGCCGGCGATCCAGAACCGCCACGGCCGATCCGCCTCGAGCGAGACGCCGACCCGAGGACCCGACATGATCGTCTCCGGATGCTCTACCGGCGGTTCGAGGCGCACCGGACCATCGCCCAGCAGATAGCAGCCTTTCTGTTCAGCGGAAAGCCGGAGGGCTGCACACAGCCGGCCGGGACCGCGAGCAAGATCGCGATCGCGCGCCCGGCCGCGCCGTGTCCGCGCTACCTCAACGCCGTCGACGATCTCACCGGCCCGCAGCAGGACACCGGCGGCGTGGCCCTCCGGCCCGCAGATGACATTCGCTGCCCAATGCATCCCGTAACTGAAGTAGACGTAGAGGTGTCCGGGCGGCCCGAACATGATGGCGTTCCGGGCCGTCCGGCCACGGTGAGCGTGCGAGGCAGGATCGGTGGGCCCGTCGTATGCCTCCACCTCGGTCAGCCGGACCGCCACCTCGCCGTGCCGCAGCGTCGCCCCGAGCAAGCTCGGCGCGACCTGATCGACGGGGCCACTGAGATTCCAGCTCATGGCGTCGAGTCTGCCTGGCGGGGGGAGAGGAGCTCCACCGTGCCGGCCGTACCGTCCACCCGAACCCGGTCACCGGTCTTCAACCGCATCGTCGCGTCTCCGCAGCCGACCACGGCCGGTATACCGAGCTCGCGGGCCACGATCGCGGCGTGGGACAACGGAGCACCGACGTCAGTAACTACCGCCGCGGCTCGCGGGAAGAGCGGAGTCCAACCGACGTTGGTCACAGTCGTGACCAGTACCTCACCGGATCTGAACGCCGATCCGTGGACCGCGTCGGCCAGCACCCGTACGGGCGCCTCTACGATGCCTGAGGAGCCGGGGAAGCCGGAGATCGTCATGCCGGCCTCGGCCAAGGGCCGCAGCGGATACGAGCTGGGCGATTGACCGTCGAGTACGTGACGGTCCACGCGGCGGTTGGGGTCGGCTGCCCAGCGATAGGGGTCGAAGGGTCCACGGATCAGGGCTGGATACTTGGGCAGGGAACAGTAGGCCCGATAGGCGGTCCGTCGGTCGCCGATCAACCGGGGGCTGAGAGTCTCTCCCTGCAGAGCGCGAATGATCTCCCGCCCTTCGAGGAAGAAGATGTCTTCGCCTAGCGCAGTCAAATCACCAGCCTTGAGCGCGAATGCTCGCAGCACCCAAAAGTAACGGATCACCTCGGTCCGGGCGCGTTCCCGGTCCCGGCTGATCTCCGCCCAGTGGGCGAGCTGCCGATGCAAGAACCCAGCTTGCCAGGGATGCCTCTCCTCGAGTTCCATCCAGGCGCCGTCTCGGGCCGCCTGCTGGGTGGCGAGGAGCTCGCGGTAGCCGGCGGGCGCCCTGGCCTCCAACTGCTGATCGATCCAATGCGGGTCCTCCGCGGGTCGGGGCGTCGAGATCTCGAACTCGTGCGGGCCGCGATGGCCGTAGCGTCGATTGAAGGTTTCGCGATCGATCTCGGCTCGGTCGAGCTGATCAAGACCGTCGAGTAGTCCGAGGCTGGCCAGCTGACCGGCTTGGGCACCGAGCCCGGCGGTCAGGGCGTTCGCCGCAGCGTCGCCCACCAGCCGCTGCAGCCGCTTCCGAGTCGTGACGAATGAGGCTCCGCTGGACCGGGTCGCGGCCGACAGCATCCAGCTCACCCGGTTGAACTCCGGATCGAGGACGTCGGTCCACAGCTGCGCCAGCTCGTCGGCGGAGGTGGTCGCCGCAATCTCGGCGCGGCGCTGTTCACAGCGTCGCGGATGATCGGCGAGGTAGTGGTTCAAGATCTTCTTGTCCCGCCGCGCTTCACCGAGCACATGGATGGCCATCGGCAACACGCCGCGGAGGATGGCCAGCCGAGGTGCCTGAACCGGCGGAATCTCGAGATCATCGGGTAACCGGCCGAACACCTCCTCCGTGAGGTCGCGGAAGTGCTTCTCCGGCACGCCGAAGGCGCCCGACAAGGTCTTCATGACGCTGACGTTGAGGTAGATCCGCCCGCCGATCCGGCCATAGCCAACAAAGGGTGGGATGGACGCCGTGGCCATGGCGTCATGCAGGAAGACCTGGACCATCGACCAGGTGGCCGGCGTCATGACGTCGGGGATGGCCTCGCCGACGTTGGTGTTGGTCCACAGAAAGTCACCGTCGCGGCTGTCGTTCCATGGGTCGGGCGGATTCAACGTCGTGATCGGCCGAGCCTGCAGGACAAACAACTGATCGCCGGTACGGCACCATTCGACGTCCATCGGGCGCGCGTAAAGATCAGCAATCGTGGCACCTAGGGCTGCGAGTTCGCTGACCTGGGCCTTGGTAAGGGAGGCCTCGGCCTGCCGCCCCATGGGCACGGGTCGGTCGGTGATCCCGCCGACGGCCGGCACAGTCATGATCGGCTTCGGCATGATCACACTCCGCAGCAAACGGCCGGAATTGCGGTCGACGGTGAAGCTGTCCGCAGTCACGCTTCCGCTGACCACCGCCTCGCCAAGTCCCCAGGCCGCGTTAATTTCGATCACTGAGGTATCGCCGGTGACGGGATCCGCGGTGAGCATCACCCCCGCTGCATCCGCGTTCACCAGGCGCTGCACGACGACAGCCAATTCGACGCTGCCCTGCTCGATGCCGTGGAGACTCCGGTAGCGGATGGCACGCTCAGTCCACAGCGAGGCCCAGCAGCGCTGCACAGCGTCCACAAGCCGATCAAGGCTGTTGACGTTCAGGAATGAGTCCTGCTGACCGGCGAACGAGGCGTCCGGTAGGTCCTCCGCGGTGGCTGAGGAGCGGACGGCAACAGGTGGCGAGCCAAGGCGGGCATAGCCGGTCGCAATCTCATGAGCAACTGCTGCCGGCATCGGAAGGGAGGTGAACAGCTCACGAAGGTGGGCCGCCGGCGCCTCGAGCGCTTTGGCATCGGTGCCGGCGAGTGCCGCAGTGTGCTTGATGATCTCTGGCTCGAGCTGGTGGTTGGCAATGAAGGCTCGGTACGCCGCGGTAGTGATGTGGAAGCCGTCCGGGACCGGGAGACCGGCGGCGACCAGCTTCGCCAGCGACTCGCCTTTGCCGCCCAGAGCCTCCAGGCTCGGCGCGGGATCGTCGAGTGGGCGCACGTACATCGTTGTCATGCCGCCTCCTTGTTACCACTAGAAGGCGGTGGCTGTTACCACAGAAGGCGAATGGCTGTTACCGGTAGAAGGCGATAACTGTTACCAGTAGAAGGCGGTAGCTGAACGCTAGCTGAGGCTTCTGCTGGTGGGTTTCTCCATTGGTATCTCGACTGACGAGGGACGGCCAGCAGGGTGCGCGCTCGGCGTGCCGGTCGACTGGTGAGCGATCTGCTTGCCACCGCTCGAGGGACATCGATCGTGCTCCGGTCTCGGTGACCGGCATTTCCCAAGCCGAGGTTGATCGCGCCCGATTACTGGAGCCGAGGTGCTCCGTCACGCTGTCCGGGTGGCAGGTGATCATCCCGGTCGACTCCGGCAAGGTCGCCGCGATCATCCGCAATCTCCTCGACAACGCGCTGCACGCCGCCGGTCCGGGTGGCGGGATCCTGGTGGCTTTGAAAGTGGAGGGGGGCCAGGCCGTGCCGTATGTCGCGGACTCCTGTCCCGGCGTCCCGGCCGCTGACTGGGAACGCATTTTCGAGCGGTTGATCAGGCTGGATGACACCCGATCCACCGACAGTGGGGGCTCCGGCCTTGGTCTGGACATCGCCCGCGGTTACGCCCGTGCCCACGGTGGCGAGCTGACCTGCGCCGAGCCCGACGCAGCCCCTCCTTGCCGGCACCGGCAGCCGTACCGGCGCAGTCTTCCGCCGAGCCTTCCCATCCACCCGGCCGGACCAGCCCTCAGCACAACCCGCCAATCCGCCCGCGAACCTTTCATCTGCTGCGGAATCTTCGGCAGCAAATGAAAGGGTCGCCAGGATCCTGGGACCGCCAAGTCGAGTTTGAGCCGGTCGGGCCGTCGTTACCCGGATCGCGAGGCCGCCGGTGGATCGAGCCTCAGCCAGTCGGCCGTCGTTACCCCGATCGCGAGGGCCGCCGGTGGATCGAGCCTCAGCCGGTCGGGCCGTTGTTACTCGGAGTCGCGTTCGTATTCCGCCGGAGGATGGCCGGCAGCGCCGCGATGGCAATGATCAGGAGCACGACGAAACCGGCGGCGAGATAGGCGGCGGTTCGTCCGGCGACAACGTCGAAGATCAACAACACGGCGCCCGCGCTGACAGTCGCGACGCCGACCAGCGTCAGGCGCAGCAGCACGTGAGCCGTCTGGACGGTCCGGAACTTGATGTGCCGCCGGAACAGTCCGCGATGCAAGTTGACCGGCGCAAGGCCCAACGCCGTCGTCGTTACGGCCGCGAGGACCAAGAACAGATAGGTCCGCTGCTGAAACAGGGTGAGGGTCTCGAACTTCGGCTGGAAGGCGATGGCCAACAGGAAACCGGTGAGAATCTGGGTACCGGTCTGGGTGACTCGCAACTCCTGCAGGATGTCGTTCCAGTTGCGATCCATCTTTTCGTTGAGCGTCTCGTCCCGGCCGTCAGACGGGTCAGCATCACCGGACCTTTGGCTCGCAACGCTCGGCGGACCACTCTGTAAGGACTCTGTCACGCGCGCTCCACTCCGTTCCTATACCCGGTAACGGGCGAGACTAAGCTCAGGCGCGGCCGAGTTCAATTCGGTTGATCAAGTCCTCCAGCGCGTCTTCGAATTCGTCGCCGTACACGTCCTCGGAGAGCTGTGCCGTCAGCTGCTGCAGGATCGGGTAGTCCGCGAGGTTGTTGCTTTCGTAGAACTCGATGTCCTCTGCGGCGTTGTCGGTCAGGTCGTCCTCGCCGGTACCGGTTTCCAGCAGCAGGTGCCCCAGCAGGAATGTAGAGAACGCCCGGTACGCGGTCACGCAGTCGTCACTGGAGAAGCCATGGCGACCGAGGCCCTCGAGGAAGCCCTCGACCCAACGCAGGCTCCGTAGCGGTGGCCGTAGCCACGGCGCAGCGGGTGGACGGGTGGCAACGAGCGGAAAGACCTTGGGATGCCGCAGCGCCAGATCTCGTACGCCGTGCGCCATCTTCTCCAGGAACTCCTGCCACGAATCGGCATAGCTGCCGGTCATGGTTCGGTGATAGAGCTCGTCCATCACCGCCTCGACTACGCCGTCGAGAAGCTGCTCACGGCCCGGCACATACCGGTAGAGCGCCATGGCCTCAACGCCTAGTCGAGCGCCGAGGCGACGCATGGTGAGCCGATCCCGGCCGAACTCGTCGATGAAACGCACGGCCTCCCGAATAATCAGGTCTTGGTCGAGCGGCCGCCGAGCACTGACCCGCTCTGCGGCCACCCGCTCGGCCAGACCTAGCCGGCGCTGCGGACGGGAGGCGGTCTCTGGCTCGTCGGAAATGACTGTCACCCCCATCCTGACTCACGCTTGACCAGGCTTGCCGCTGGCCACTCGCCCCCACGGATGGCCGAGGTCCCAGAAACATTTACAGCGTAAACCAGAAGGTCTATAGTTGGGCTTACGCCGTAAACGGACTGCTTCAGGCTCATCATAGTTGACTCGTTCTGAAGCGCTAGAGGGCAGAAGCAGCCGCTCAACCACCGTTTGCACAGGGAATTCCCTGCGCGACTTCGTACCAAAGGAGGGCGAATCATGGGCGGATTGGAAGGCAAGGGCGAAGAGCTCAAGGGCGACATCAAGGCTCGCGTCGGCGATGCCACCGACAACAAGGACATGGAGGCCGAGGGCTACGCCGATCAGGCGTCCGGCAAGGCCAAGCAGGCCGTCGAGGACGCCAAGGACAGCGTGCGCGATCTGGACGACAGCGATCGGAAGCTCTGACCCGTCGGCGCCGAACGCCGCGCGCTGAAGCGGGACGGCCCATCTCTCACGGGGGAGATGGGCCGCCGCTTTTGGCCGCAGTTCGTAGCAGCCTCCGCTTGTGATTCGAAAGACTCAACGCACGCCGGTTCAGGACAGGCTGATCCGCGCCAGGGTCGGACCGCCGACCGCACGCCCGCGTCCGACACACGCGCGCACCTCCGGTCTGACATCACCCTGACATCAGGCTGAGAGCCCTTCCAGCTCTCGGTTTAGAGTCGCTGCGCCATGCCGCTGCTCCTCGATCTGACGCCGCTTCGAGCGAGCGTGGAGTTTCGGCGGCTCTGGTGGGGGCTCGGTGTAGCGAATTTCGGCAGTCAACTCACGCTGGTGGCAGTCGGCCTTCAGGTGTACGCGATCTCTGGCTCCACGCTGTCGGTCGGCATTCTGGGCATCTGTGCCCTCGTTCCGCTTATTGCCCTGGGCCTCTACGGTGGCGCTCTGCTCGACACGTACGACCGTCGCACGGTTGCGCTGCTTTCGGCCATTGGACTGTTCCTGGTCACCGCGGCCCTTGCCATCCAGGGCTGGCTGCATATCGACTCGGTGCTGGTGCTCTACATCCTGGTGGGCCTGCAGTCAGCCGCATTCGCGATCAACAATCCCGCTCGTACCGCAATCATCCCGCGCCTGTTGAAACCCGCGATGTTGCCGGCGGCGAACGTGCTGACGACCACGGCTTGGAGCAGTGCCTTGGTCCTCGGGCCGCTGATCGGCGCAACGCTCGTGGCCGCCTCCGGTTTCGCCGCGGCATACACCGTGGACATGATCATGTTCACGGCCGGTCTGTGGGCGTTGTGGCGGCTTCCCCCACTGCCGCCCGAGAAGAGCCTCGACCACCCCGAACGTAAGCGCGGATTTGCCGCTGTCGCGGAAGGCCTGCGTTATCTCGCCAGCCGGCGCAATGTGCGGATGACTTTCGTCGTCGATCTCATTGCCATGATCTTCGCCATGCCACGAGTGCTGTGGCCGGCCGTCGGGGTCGTATTCCTGGGCGGTGGCGCGACGACGACCGGGCTGCTGAACGCGGCGTTCGCCGTCGGTGCGGTATTAGCCGGGCTGTTCTCCGGCGGACTGGTCGGCGCTCGCTGGCAGGGACGGCTGATCTGCCTGGCGATCACGATCTACGGGCTGTCCGTAGCGGCCTTCGGTGGGGTGTTGTTGGTCGTCGGGCCCACCTCACCACGTGCGGTGCTGGTCACAGCCCTGATCGGGGCGATGAGCTTCCTCGCCATCGCGGGGGGCGCGGACGCGGTCAGCGCCGTCTTCCGCCAGACCATCCTGCAGACGGCCACACCGGACTCGATGCGCGGCCGGTTGCAGGGCGTCTTCATCGTCGTGGTTGCGGGTGGTCCCCGGCTGGGTGATCTGGTCCTCGGGGCAGGCGCCAGCTGGGGAAATGAAGGGCTCGCCGCACTGGCCGGGGGGCTCATCTGCGTGACACTGCTCAGCCTTGTCAGCCTGACCCAGCGAGGTTTCCTGGCCTACGACTCCCGTAATCCGACTCCCTAGGAAGGTCGTGGTGACGTCCGGGCAGCACCGCGCCAGTGCGCGATCCGTGGCGGTGATGGGCGGCTCCCGGTGGTGCCGAGCGGGAAGGGTATCCGTTCAGGCACGCGAACGCGGCGACGGCCCGTCAGTGTCGACCAAGATCAGTAAGTGCCGGCTCGAGTTGATCAAGACCGTGGTCGAGCTGCGCCTCGGTGATCACGATCGGCGGGGCCAGCCGGATGGTGGACCCGTGGGTGTCCTTGGCCAGCACGCCTCGTCGAGCCAGCGCCTGGCACAGGTCACGACCGGTGCCCAGCTCTGGCTCGATGTCCACCCCGGCCCAGAGTCCTCGGGAACGTACGGCGACGACGCCGCGTCCGATCAGCTGGTCCAGTCGAGCCCGAAGCTGGAGCCCGAGACGGGCGGCGCGATCTTGGTAGTAACCGGTCCGGAGCAGGTCCACGACGCCTTGACCCACTGCCGCGGCGAGAGGGTTACCGCCGAAGGTGCTGCCGTGCTGGCCGGGCTTGAGCACACCCAGCACCGCCCGATCAGCCACCACAGCAGAGACCGGCACAATGCCCCCACCGAGGGCCTTACCGAGCAGGTAGACGTCGGCGACCACGTCCTCGTGCTCGCACGCCAGCGTTCTGCCGGTGCGGCCCAGACCGGTCTGGATCTCGTCGGCGATCAGTAAGACATCGTGCTGCCTTGTCAGCTCGCGGAGGCCGGGCAGGTAGCCGGGAGGTGGGATCCGTACGCCTGCCTCACCCTGAATGGGCTCGATCAGCACGGCCACGACGTCGTCGGTCAGCACTGCCCGGATGGCCTCGAGATCCCCGTACGGGACGGTGACGAAGCCAGGCGTGTAGGGGCCGAATCCTCCCCGGGCCTCTGGATCATCGGAGAAGCTGATGATGGTCGTGGTGCGGCCGTGGAAGTTGCCGGCGGCCACGATAATCTTGGCGTATCCCTCGGGCAGGCCCTTGACGTCGTAACCCCACTTGCGCGCCACCTTGATGCCCGACTCGACGGCCTCGGCGCCGGTGTTCATGGGCAGCACCATGTCCTTGCCGATCAGGTCCGCCAGCGCGACCGCAAACGGTGCCAATCGATCGGAATGGAAGGCTCGCGACGTCAAGGTGAGCCGGTCGAGCTGTCGCCGGGCCGCCTCGACCAGGACTGGGTGGCGGTGGCCGAAATTGCTGGCCGAGTAGGCGGCGAGGAAGTCGAGGTATTCCCGGCCTGCCGTGTCGACGACCGTGGCTCCCAATCCTTCAGCGACCACCACGTCAAGCGGGTGGTAATTGTGCGCAACGTGCGCGTCCTCGAGCGCGATCAGATCGATGGCGGCCGGTGCTTCAACAGCAGTCATGGGGTCGATTGCCTCCTCAGGTTTCCAGGCTAAACCGGGATTTCACAAGAACGATAGATTTGTCGGTGGAAGTGAGGTCACAGCTTTGCGTCCTGACGATGTCGATCACAAGATCCTTGCGCTTCTGCTGGACGACGGGCGCACCAGCTTCACCGCCCTTGGCCAACAGATCGGACTGTCCACCGCCGCCACCAAACGGCGAGTCGACCGGCTGGTGCGAGATGGCGCGATTCGGCGCTTCACCGCGGACCTGGAGCCGGCCGTCCTGGGCTGGAGCATCGAAGCCTTCGTCGAGCTCTATTGCGAGGGCCGCGTACCGCCGGACCGAATGCGGGACATGGTCAGAACCATCCCGGAGGTCGTCGAGGCCTACACCGTCACCGGCGAGTCGGACGGCCTGCTGCGGGTCCGGGCCGCCGACACCGCCCACTTCGAGAAGGTCCTCGGTGTGATCCGCAATTCGCCCGGCGTGAGCCGTACCCGTTCGTCCCTCGTCTTGTCCCGACTCTGAGCTGCTGCCATACCCGAGTCGAGGGTCGGTTGCGGCAAGCTGAACAGGGGACTAATCGATCTGGCCACATGCGTTACGTTTTCGACAGCGCAGGCGCGCGCTGCCCTCTCGCAGGAAGAAGTCCCGTGTTGCGCACGATGTTCAAGTCAAAGATCCACCGGGCCACGGTCACGCACGGCAACGTGCACTACGTCGGATCACTCACCTTGGATGCGGATCTGATGGATGCGGCTGACCTGCTGCCGGGGGAACAGGTCGCCGTTGTCGATGTCGACAACGGGGCACGCCTGGAGACCTATTTGATTCCCGGCGAGCGGGGCTCCCGCACGGTCGGGATCAACGGGGCCGCGGCCCGCCTGGTGCATCCTGGCGATTTGGTGATCATCATCTCCTACGCCGTGCTCTCCGATTCCGAAGCCCGCACCTTCTCGCCCACTGTGGTCCACGTCGATCATGACAACCAGATCGTGGCCATCGGCACCGATCCGGCAGAAGAGCTCGCAGGGGTCGTCCATGACTCAACCACCCGCTAGCGCCCCTGCCCGGCGAATCCGGCTGACCGACTTCGCCGCCGCCAAACGCGAAGGACAGCGCTGGGCGATGCTCACCAGCTACGACCAGTACACGGCCGAGATCTTCGATGAGTCCGGCGTCTGGGCGCTCCTGGTGGGCGACTCGGCCGCAAACAATGTGCTCGGTTACGAGACCACACTGCCGGTGACGATCGAGGAGCTGCTGCCACTGGTGAGAGCGGTCGTCCGGTCTGCGCGACGAGCCTTCGTGATCGGTGACCTCCCGTTCGGCACGTACGAGGACGGCCCGTCACAGGCGCTGCAGACCTCGATCCGGTTCATGAAGGAGGGTGGCTGCCACGCCGTGAAGTTCGAGGGTGGTGTACGGGTCGCCCCGCAGATTCGCAAGGTCATCGAGGCCGGCATCCCGGTGATGGGCCACGTCGGTTTCACTCCGCAGAGCGAGCACCAGCTCGGCGGATACCGGGTACAGGGCCGAGGCGCCGCCGCGGAAAGGTTGTTGGCCGACGCTCATGCTGTGGAGGACGCGGGGGCGTTTGGCGTGGTGCTGGAGATGGTGCCCGGCGACTTGGCCAAGCAGGTGACTGCGGAACTGACCATCCCGACAGTCGGGATCGGCGCGGGCCCGGACTGCGACGCCCAGGTGCTGGTGTGGCAGGACATGGCGGGGCTGCGGCGGGGAAAGATCCAGCGCTTCGTCAAGCAGTACGCCAATCTCGCTCAGGTCATCGGCGACGCCGCCAGCGCGTACGTGAACGACGTCCGTACCGGGACCTTCCCTTCGACGGAGCACACCTTCCCCAGCAGCACGACCAGCTCCAGCTCATGATCGTCGCCCGAACTCTGCCGGAACTGCGGCGCCAACGAGCCTCGTTCGACCCTGGTCATCGGGCGGCATTCGTCCCCACCATGGGTGCCTTGCACGCCGGTCACCGGTCTCTGATCGCCCTCGCCCGCTCGCTGGCCGATTTCGTGGTGGTCAGCATCTTCGTGAATCCCTTGCAGTTCGCGCCCAATGAGGACTACGTCCGCTACCCCAGGCCGCTCGAGGCCGACCTCGCCGTCTGTGGCGAAGACGGCGTCGACCTGGTCTTCGTACCGCAGGTGCCCGACCTCTATCCGCCGGGCCGCTCGGTCACGGTGAGCGCCGGCCCAGTGGGCGCGGGCTTCGAGGGCAGAGCCCGTCCCGGCCACTTCGACGGCGTGCTGACCGTGGTGGCCAAGTTGTTCAATCTTGTCCGGCCGGATGTCGCAATCTTCGGCCAGAAGGATGCTCAGCAGCTCGCGTGCATCCGTCGGATGGTGCTCGACCTCAATGCCACAGTGGAGATTGTCAGCGCACCTATCATCCGGGAACCGGACGGTCTGGCTCTGTCGAGCCGGAACCGCTACCTCTCCGCGGAGGAACGTCGCCGAGCCCTCGCCCTTTCCGCCGCCTTGGCCGCCGGCGCTCGGCACTCCGGAGCCACGGCCTCTCAATCGGCCGCACGGGAGGTGCTCGCCGAAGCAGAATCTGATCCCTCGTTCTCATTGGACTACCTGGCCCTGGTTGCGCCGGACACCTTCACCCCCGTAGCCGATACGTTCACGGGCGAGGCGCTGATGATCGTCGCAGCAACGATCGGCTCAACCCGATTGATCGACAACACCACCGTCACATTGACCGAGGCCGAGGCCACCGGTTCCCTGGCCGAGGCGGACGACGCTTCAGCTGGTGAAGGCCGGCAAAGCTGGGATCGGACGACAACAACGGCAACCGCGAGAGGTTAGCGGTGGATCTCGAGGAAGTCGCCGACGAGCTCTACGGCAGCTCACCTGAGGACTTCGTCGAGCGTCGCACTGAGCGGGTGGCGCAAGCACGCCAAGCCGGCGACCGGGTTGTGGCCAAGCAGATCAGCCAGCTCCGGCGTCCCACCCGGACCGCCTGGATGGTGAACCTTCTGGCGCGGGCCAACCCTGCCGAGATAAGCCAGCTTCTCGATCTCGGCCGAGAGCTGCAGGACGCTCAGCAGCGGGCGGCCGGAGATGATCTTCGCCGACTCTCGAAATCGCGCAGATCGGTAGTGGATGAGCTGACCAGGCAAGCGGCCGACCTAGCCCGCGCCGCAGGCCATGCACCGACGGAAGGCACTGTCCAGGAAGTCAGCCAGACGCTTCAGGCCGCGCTCGCCGACCCCGCCATTGGGGACCTCGTCCAGCGCGGCCGGTTGGCCCAGGCAGCCTCTTACGGAGGTTTCGGACCCAGCAGCCAGACGTCCGACGCGTCCGCCGATCTACTCACCGCTCTTGCGGCGTCAGTCGGTGGTCAGCAGGATCGTCCCAGCCGGGACGAGGCAGAAACAGACCAGGTCGCGGGACCCGACCCCCAAGCCCAGCGGGAGCTCGAGGAAGCGATACGCACCTGGGAAGCAGCCGCCGGCGAAGCTGCTAAAGCCGCCGATGAGGCGGACCAGGCGACGACGCGGGCAGACGACTTCGCCGACCGCATCGAGTCGCTCCGCGACGAGCTCCGGCAGGCAGAGAGCTCCGAACGTGAGGCCCGCAATGATGCCCGGGCGGCACGCAAGCGCGCCCAACAGCTCCGACAGGAGGCGGCCGCGGCGGAACAGCGCGCTACCGCCCTTCGGGAGAGGCTCGGCAATCACGTGCGGTGAGGCTGCATCGGCGCAGCCGCGGAATCCCGAAGACTAGACATGTGCGGACCATCGGCGTCGAAGATGAGCTGCTCCTGGTCGACGGGCGAACCGGCGAACCGACGGCCATCGCCGAGCGCCTGCTACGGATCCGGCGACACGACACACCGGCCGACGAGGAAAAGGGCGAACGACCTGGGGGTAGGACCGACGGCGGCACCATTGAGGGCGAGCTCCAACAACAACAGATCGAGATTGGCACCGCTCCCTGCACCGCCTTGGCCGATCTGGGGCAACAGATCCGCACCTGGCGCCAACGAGCCGATGACTTGGCGCGCAGGGCCGGCGCTCGCGCCGTCGCCCTGGCCACGTCACCGCTGCCGATTTCGCCCGACCTGATGCCCGGCAACCGCTATTCGGCGCTCGCTGAGCGGTTCGGCCTGACCGCGGCCGAGCAGCTCAGCTGCGGCTGCCATGTGCACGTCGGTGTGGACTCCCCTGCGGAGGGTGTGGCCGTGCTCGATCGGATTCGGCTGTGGCTACCGGTGCTGGTGGCGCTTTCCGCCAACTCCCCATTCTGGCAGGGCCGCGACAGTGGCTACGCCAGCTACCGGTCCCAGGTGTGGCGGCGGTTTCCGACCGCCGGTCCGACCGAGCAGTTCGGGGGTGTGGCCGAATATCGCGGCCGCGTAGCGGCACTGCTGGCCACTGGGGTACCGCTCGACGAGGCGATGATCTACTTCGATGCGCGGCTATCCCACCGCTACCCCACCGTCGAGGTTCGGGTGGCCGATGTCTGCCTCTCGGCCACGGACGCTGTGCTGCTGGCCGGCCTCGTCCGGGCCTTGGTGGAGACAGCCGCGGATGCCTGGGCGGCGGGAGACAGCGCTCGATGGCTGCCCGCAGAACTCATTCGGATGGCGAGCTGGCGGGCTAGCCGATCGGGACTGGAGGACGAGCTGCTCGACCCGTACTCGGCTCGACGGCGACCTGCGGCCGACGTCATCGCAGCTCTGGTTGACCACATCCGGCCGGCCGCCCAGGATCTCGGCGATGAGGACGCACTGCTTGCGGGATTGGACCGGGTACAAAGGCGAGGCACTGGTGCTGTGTGGCAGCGCCGCACGTACGGAAACTCTGGTTCACTGCCGGACATGATTTTGCAGGCAGCCGACCGGACCATCGAGACGGAGATTTGACGTGGCAGACCAAACCATCGAGACGGAGATCTGACGTGGCGGAGCACGTCCTCATCGCAGGAGCCACAGGCTTTGTCGGTTCCTCGCTAGCTGAGGCGCTGGAAAAGGACGGCTACTCGGTGCTGGCGATGACGCGGCACCCAGACTCCTATGGTGGCGTCGGCAAGCCAGTCTTCGGTGACGTGGACCAGCCGGATAGCCTGCGCTCGGCTATGGCCGGTGCTGACGCGGCCTACTATCTGGTCCACTCCCTTCAGCAATCAGACTTCGTCGAAAGAGATGCGCAGGCCGCACGCAGCTTTGGGGCTGCGGCTGCCGCTGCCGGGCTGGAGCGGATCATCTACCTCGGTGGTCTGGGCCGCGAAGGTGAGCACTTGTCTGAACATCTGAGATCCCGGCGCGAGGTAGAGAGGCTGCTCGGTGACAGCGGGATCCCGGTGACGGTCCTGCGGGCGGCGATCATCATCGGACACGGCGGTATCTCATGGGAGATCACCCGGCAGCTGGTCGCTCACCTCCCGGCCATGGTGGTGCCGAAGTGGGCGACGACCCGGACTCAGCCGATCGCGCTGACGGACGTCATCCGGTATCTCGTGGGGGTTCTCGAGCCGCAGGCCGCCAGAGGCCGCATCTTCGAGGTCGGCGGACCCGAGGTGCTGACCTACGCCGACATGATGCGACAGGTGGCGCGCTGGCATCACCATCGACCCCTGCCGATGCTGACGGTACCGTTGCTCACTCCCCGGCTCTCCTCATACTGGCTGGCGCTGGTCACCGACGTCGACACCGCTACGGCCCGCAACCTGGTGGACTCGATGAGCAACGAAGTCGTGGTCACCGAGAAGTCGATCACCGAGCTGGTTCCGGGTCCTCCACTGAGCTATCGGGATGCTGTACGAGAGGCGTATCGGCAGCGGTCAGAGGCGCTCAGCGAAGCGCCGTGAGCCAGCGCAAAAGGATGTTCGGACGAGCGGTCGGGGTCGTCCGTCCAGTTCTGATCGACAGAGTCGAGCGGGATCATCGGCAGTCCGATGCTCAATTTCTGCGGCGCCGCATTGTGGTGGCGATCACCTTGGCGGTCGGTGCCACGCTGCTCGGTCTGTCCTTCTCCGTTCGACAGGGCGATCCCGCGTTCTATCCGCTGACGTTCGGGCTGGCCGCGACCTGGGGGGTGGGCAGCTTCGCGTCCGGACCGCTGCATCTCGGCCACATCTTGTCCCGCGGGACGTTGCGCCGTCCGATCGCTGCCCCCATCGCGGTGGGGCTGGGGCTGGCGGGGGTCTTCATCCTCGGCGCCGTCATGATCCGAACGATCCCGCCGCTGGCAAGTCTGGCCGAAGATGTCCTCGGCTACGCCCGGACGAGCAATCTGTGGCTCATCTTCGTGATCACGCTCGTCAACGGCTTGACAGAAGAGCTGTTCTTCCGCGGCGCGTTGTTCGCCGCCATCGGTATGCGGTTTCCGGTGCTGATCTCCACGATCATCTACTCGCTGGCCACGGTGGCGGGCGGCAACCCGATGTTGGTATTCGCGGCGGCGATTCTCGGCACGGTCGTCGCGCTGCAGCGCCGGGCGGGCGGCGGCGTGCTAGCACCGATCCTGACCCACATCACGTGGTCGCTGGCCATGCTCCTCGCGCTGCCGCCGATCTTCGCGAACGCTCCGTGAGCCGACACCCGCCCTAACTCGAGGGCAGGTCCACCCCTATGAGAGCAGAAGGCTTGAGTTCGGCCGGGCGGATCAGGCGACCGGGGGGCCGTCGTATCGGCTCTCGTGGACATGCCTGGTGCGGCCACGCTGGTAGTTCAGAATCAGCGCCAGCACCAGTGCCAGCACCCCGGCAACCAGCAGGATGATCCCGAGCGTGTCGTCGGTGACGAACGGAATGTCCAAGTTCAGCGCGAACAAAAGGATCGCCCCAAGGACGATCAGTAAGATTCCCGTGCCGATTCCCACGTCAATCCCCCTCTAGGCCCCGGACGGGCCTGTCACGCATCAGGATATGGCGTGAACGCGGACGTGCGCGGGAGGTCTCGCCTTCGTCGATCCGAAGGTGCAATCCCGTCAGCGACAGGGCTCAGCTGGCCTCCTTTGCAGCCCTGGCGCTCTTTTTGGCGGGTGCTTTCTTGGCTGCCGCCTTCTTGCCGGGCGTCTTCTTCGCGGACGGCTTCTTGTCGGACGCCTTCTGCGCCGCCGCCTTGCCGCTCGCTGAGCCACCCCTCTTCGCGGCCGTCTTCTGCTGACCGGCTCTGGCCGCCTTGTTGCGCTCGACGCTCTGGCGCAGCGCCTCCATCAGATCGATGACGTCGGCGTCGGACGTCGTTTCGGGCTCCTCGCCGAAGGTCTCCGCCGTGTCGAGCGCGTCGCCCTTCTCCAGCTTCGCTGCGATGAGTTGCCGCAGCTGTTCCTGATATTCGTCGCTGAACTTGTCGGGGGCGAAGTCGGTCGACATGTTGTCGACCAGCGACGCCGACATCTTCAGCTCCTGGGCCGAGACCCGGACGTCGCTGTCGAGGCCACCGAAATCGGCTTCCCGGACCTCGTCATCCCAGAGCAGGGACTGCAGCATCAAGACCTTGTCCCGGGCGCGCAGTGCGCCGAGGCGAGTCTTCTGGCGCAGCGAGAACTGCACGATCGCCGTACGATCAGTCTCCTCGAGGGTCCGCCGAAGCAGCGCATACGCCTTCACCGCCAACTTCTCCGGCTCCAGAAAGTAGCTCCGATCGAACATGATCGGATCGATCTGCTCGGACGGCACGAATTCGACGACCTCGATCTCGCGGCTCCGCTCCTCGGGGAGCGACTTGAGATCCTCCTCGGTGAGCACGACGGTCGTCGATCCCTCCGCGAACGCCTTGTCGATGTGGGCGTACTCGACCACCTTGCCGCACTTCTCGCACCGACGTTCGTAGCGGATTCGACCGCCGTCTTCGTCGTGCACCTGGTGCAGATCGACGTCGTGATCTTCGGTTGCGCTGTAAAGCCGGATCGGCACATTCACCAGGCCGAAGCTGATGGCACCCTTCCAGATCGCCCGCATGCTGCGACGGTACAGCGCGATTGCGCCGGCCTGCACGCGGCTGGAAGCTGGGCCGCGGCGGGATACTTGTCTCATGGCCGCCACCGTGGATCAGACGGTGACGGTCGACGGCCGTCCCATCAAGCTCACCAACCTCGACAAGGTGCTGTACCCGGCAACGCAGACCACCAAGGCCGACGTGCTGGCCTACTACGCGCAGGTTGCCGGGGTGATGCTTCCTCACCTGCGTGATCGTCCGGCCACCCGCAAACGCTGGCCGGACGGGATGGGCACCGGCGACAAGAAGCCGACCGTCTTCTTCAACAAGGATCTCGCCAAAGGAACACCCGACTG
The DNA here is from genome assembly GCA_035264145.1 of Propionibacteriaceae bacterium. Classification (GTDB taxonomy): domain Bacteria; phylum Actinomycetota; class Actinomycetes; order Propionibacteriales; family Propionibacteriaceae; genus Microlunatus. The sequence goes on along the minus strand of DATFQP010000003.1, from coordinate 1,011 downwards.
GGTCAAGCGCTACAAGATCGAGCACCGGGATCATGACAACTACTACCCGGTGATCAATGACCTCGCCACGCTGACCTGGTTGGCTCAGCTTGCGGCACTGGAGATTCACGTACCGCAATGGAAGTTCACTCCCGAAGGGCGGCCACGCAATCCCGATCGGCTCGTCCTCGATCTCGACCCCGGACCGGGGGTCACGCTGTCCGAGTGCGCCGAGATCGCCGTGCTGGTGCGCAACATCCTTCGCGACATCGGTCACGATCCCGTTCCGGTGACCAGCGGCAGCAAGGGCATTCATCTGTACGCGCCGTTGGACGGCTCATTGTCGACGGCGCAGGCAAGCGATCTCGCCCGAGAACTCGCGATGGCCCTCGAGTCTGAGCATCGCGATCGAGTGATCAGCTCGATGAAGCGCTCCGAGCGCGACGGCAAAGTCTTTCTCGACTGGAGCCAGAACAACGGCGCCAAGACGACGGTCTCGCCATATTCGATGCGGGGTCGAGAGCGCCCAACGGTCGCGGCACCCCGCACCTGGGAGGAGCTGGTTTCAGCTGATCTCGGTCAGGTGAACTACACCGAGATGGAGAGCCGGATCGTCGAGCTGGGTGACCTGATGGCCCCGATGGCCGATTACGGTCCCGCCGGCTCTGACAGGCTGGCCAGATACCGCAGCATGCGCGATGCGCAGAAGACACCCGAACCAGTCCCCCCATCAACTCCCGGCCACCAAAACGACGGCCAATCGTTTGTGATCCAGGAGCACCACGCGCGCCGGCTGCACTACGACTTCCGGCTGGAGCGGGACGGCGTGCTGGTCAGCTGGGCGGTGCCCAAGGCACCCCCGACTGATCCCAAGATCAACCACTTGGCGGTGCAAACCGAAGATCATCCGCTGGAGTACGGGAGCTTCGAGGGCGAGATCCCGAAGGGCGAGTACGGCGGCGGCAAGGTTCGGATCTGGGATTCGGGCACCTACCGGCTGCACAAGTGGCGGGAAGGCAAGGAGGTCATCGT
>DATFQP010000002.1:0-2432 GCA_035264145.1 Propionibacteriaceae bacterium | reverse complement strand
ACGCTCGACGAGGGCCAGCGGGTGGAGTTCCAGACCACTCAAGGGCCCAAGGGTCCGCAGGCCGACCAGGTCCACGCGATCTGAGTTAAGCCACGATCACCAAGGAGCCCTCGTATGCCTGGCGTGCGGGGGCTCCTTGCTACTCAGTAGGCGGGCTGGGAGGGATCGATCTGGTTCACCCAAGCGCTGACACCGCCGCCAACGTGGACGGCATCCGCGAGCCCGGCGCCGTGCACCATCGCCAACACCTCAGCTGAGCGAACTCCGGTCTTGCAGTAGAGCACCACCTGCTTGTCCTGCGGCAACGTGGCCAGCGCCTCACCGGTCTGGAAGTCTCCTTTGGGAATGAGAACCGAGCCCGGGATCTGGTTGATGTCGCGTTCGACTTTTTCGCGCACGTCCACGAGGAGGAAGTCCCGCTTTCCTGAATTGCGCGCGGTCAACCACTCTTCCAGCTGCTTGACGCCCAAGGTGTGCCCGGCCACCGCTTGAGCAGCCTCGTCGGTGATCGAACCGCAGAAATCCTCGTAGTCGATAAGTTCGGTGACCGTCGGGTTCTCACCGCACACCGCGCAGTTGGGGTCCTTCCGGAGCTTCAGCTGACGCCAGTTCATCTCCAAGGCGTCATAGATCTGCAGTCGACCCAGAAGCGGCTCTCCGATGCCGGTCAGCAGCTTGATCGCCTCGGTGACCTGGGTCGCACCGATCGATGCGCACAGTACGCCGAGCACCCCACCTTCAGCGCAGCTGGGGACCATGCCGGGCGGCGGAGGTTCCGGATACAAGCAGCGATAACAAGGACCGTGCTCGGCCCAGAAGACGCTCACCTGACCGTCGAAGCGGTAGATCGAGCCCCACACGTAGGGCTTGCGGAGCAGCACGCAGGCGTCGTTCACCAGGTAGCGGGTGGCGAAGTTGTCCGTACCGTCGATGATCAGGTCGTATTGATCGAAGATGTCCATCACGTTGTCGTTGTCCAGCCGCGTGTCGTGGACGACGACCCGTACCAGCGGATTGGTTTCGGCGATGGATTCCTTGGCCGACAGCGCCTTGGACTTGCCGATGTCGGACTGTCCGTGAATGATCTGGCGCTGCAGATTCGACTCGTCAACCGTGTCGAACTCGACGATGCCCAGCGTGCCGACTCCGGCCGCCGCCAGATACAACAAAGCCGGACTGCCCAGACCACCAGCCCCGATGACCAGCACGCGCGCGTTCTTCAGACGCTTCTGACCATCCATCCCGACATCGGGAATGATCAAGTGACGGCTATAGCGACGGACCTCGTCGATGGTCAGCTTTTCAGCCGGTTCCACCAGCGGTGGCAGCGCCACGTTTCCTCCATGCTTATGTTTGTCCGTACTCAGGCCGCAGGCTCAACCATCTCCGCACAGCCCCTTCGCGATACTTCTGCCTAACGCCCCGTGTCAGCGCCATATTCCGGCATCCGGACTCTCCCGGTCGTGCGGCAGAATTCGCTGCGTGGCCTCCTCGGACATCCGCACCCGAGTAGGCAATCGTGAGCTCAGTCTCAGCAACCTTGACAAGGTTCTGTATCCGCTGACGGGCTACACCAAAGCCGAGGTCGTCAACTACTACGTCGCGATTGCGCCGGTTCTGCTGCCGCACATTCGCGACCGAGTGATTACCAGAGTCCGGTTTCCCGACGGGGTCGACGCTCCAAGCTTCTACGAGAAGAACGCTCCTCAGGGCACACCGGACTGGGTACGGACGGTACGGATCGGAACCAGCGACGGCATCATCAACTATGTCGTCGCCGACGCGGAGGCCACTGTCGTTTGGCTCGCCAACCTGGCGGCCCTGGAAATCCACGTACCACAATGGCGGATCAGCGGTGCGCTGCCCAACGGAGATGGCGTGATCGACTTGCCTGAGGGCGAGCCGCGAGCCGGTGAGCCGATGGCGGACCGGGTGGTCGTTGATCTCGATCCCGGAGAAGGAATGACCATCGTGGACACCGCCCGAGCCGCTCTCATTGTGGCTGCGCGGCTGGCCGACGACGGGATGATTCCGGTGCCCCAAACGTCTGGCAGCAAAGGCATGCAGATCTATGCGGCGGTGCAGCCGTGTCGCAGTCGAGACGTCTGGTCCTACGTCAAGAAGCTGGGCGTCTCGCTGCGCCAGGCCTATCCCGAATTGTTCGTGTCCACGATGTCGATTGCGCAGCGAGCGGGCCGCATCTACGTGGACTACAACCAAGACCTCGCCGCCCGAAACACCATCGCCCCTTACTCGCTGCGGGGCCGCGCGATGCCGGTGGTAGCTACCCCGGTCACCTGGGAGGAGGTGGCTGCTGTACGAGGTCCCCACGACCTTCGCTTCAGCCCCGAGGACGTGCTCGATCGGGTAGCAGAACACGATGATCTTGCGGTTGAACTGTTGAACGAATCCCGCCCGGCTCTACCTCGGTA
>DATFQP010000001.1:0-4098 GCA_035264145.1 Propionibacteriaceae bacterium | reverse complement strand
CGCGGCAGATGATCACGGTCATTCCACCGTGACGGACTTGGCCAGATTGCGCGGCTGGTCAACGTCGTGGCCCTTCTGCGTCGCCAGCTCGCAGGCGAACATCTGAAGCGGCACCGTGGCCACCAGGGGCTGCAGCAGCGTGGACACTCGGGGCAGCCGGATCAGGATGTCGGCGAACGGTGTGACTTCATGATCATCCTCCTCCGCGAGCACCACCGTGCGAGCTCCGCGGGCCCGGATCTCCTGAAGGTTTGAGACCACTTTGTCGTGCAGCATGTCGCGTCCCTGTGGGGGTACGACGACGAAAACCGGAAGCTGGTCGGCTACCAACGCAATGGGGCCGTGCTTCAATTCCCCGGCGGCGAAGCCTTCGGCATGGATGTAAGCCAGTTCCTTCAGTTTGAGGGCTCCCTCGAGGGCGACGGGATAGCCCACATGCCGGCCGAGAAAAAGCACCGAAGGCTCGTCGGCGAAATCCGCGGCCAGTGTCAGCACCGATTCGATGCCGTCCAGCACGGTGCCGATCGCGGCGGGCATGGTGGCCAGCTCACGCATCGTGGCCGCGATCTCGTCCCGAAACTTCGTCCCGCGGACCTGGGCCAGATAGAGGCCGAGCAAGTAGCATGCGACGAGCTGGGTCAGGAAACCCTTGGTCGAGGCCACTCCCACCTCGGGACCGGCGTGCGTGTAGATCACCGCGTCGGACTCACGCGGGATCGTGGAGCCGTTGGTGTTGCAGATCGCCAGCACGCGGGCGCGCTGCTCGCGCGCGTGCCGAATGGCCATCAACGTGTCGGCCGTCTCGCCGGACTGGCTGATCGCCACCACGAGCGTGCCGGGCCCGACGATCGGGTCGCGATAGCGGAATTCGCTGGCCAGCTCCACCTCGCACGGGATTCGCGTCCAGTGCTCGATCGCGTACTTGGCTACCAGACCCGCATAGAAGGCGGTGCCGCACGCCACGACGACGATCTTGTCTACCGCACGCAGTTCCGCCTCGCCGATCCGGATCTCGTCGAGGGTGAGGTTGCCGTGCGCGTCGTGGCGGCCGAGCAGGGTGTCGGCCACGGCCTTCGGCTGCTCGTAGATCTCCTTGCGCATGAACCAGTCGTAGCCACCCTTTTCGGCCGCAGCGAGGTCCCAGTCGACGTGATACGGCCGTACCGACGCGGGCGACCCGTCGAAGTTGGTGATCATGATCTCCGCGGCGGAGATCTCCACGACCTGGTCCTGACCAAGCTCGATCGCCTCGCGGGTGTGTGCGATGAACGCCGCGACATCTGAGGCGACGAAGTTCTCGCCCAGCCCGACGCCAACCACCAGCGGAGAGTTGCGGCGGGCAGCCACGACGTGGTCCGGGTCCGCGCTGTCCACGGCCACCAGGGTGAAAGCGCCCTGCAGTCGAGCACAGATTGTGCGCATCGCGTCTGCCAGATTGTTCCCGGCAGCAACCTCGAGCCCCAGCATGTGAGCCACGATCTCGGTATCGGTCTGCGAGGTGATGGTGATGCCTGCCCGGTGGAGCTCGGCGCCGAGTGACACGTAGTTCTCGATGATGCCGTTGTGCACCACGGCGACACGACCGTCGGCCGAAAGGTGGGGATGGGCGTTCACATCATTGGGCGCACCGTGCGTAGCCCACCTCGTATGGCCAAGACCCAGTCCGGCGCGAGGCAGTGGGTCCTCGGCCAGGAGCTTCTCGAGATTGGAGATCTTTCCTGCCTTCTTGGCGAGGTGAATAGTCTTCTCCGCGACCATCGCCACCCCGGCGGAGTCGTACCCCCGGTATTCCAATCGCCGTAACCCCTCGACCACCACGTCCAAGGCGGCTTGCGGCCCCACGTAGCCCACGATTCCGCACATAGGCAGCAAGGCTAATGCAGACTGCGGCACGGTCTAGATTTCTGACATGCGGCGCGACGGGCAGGTGCTTGGCCCGTACGTGGAGCGGAGCCGCTCCGACTGGGCCGAACTGGCCGCCTCGACCCCCATGGCCCTGGACGCGGCCACCCTCGACCGGTTACGAGGCCTCGATGATCCGACCAGCCTGCTCGATGTCCGCGAGGTCTACCTGCCGCTGACCAAACTGCTCAGCAGCTATGTGCTGCACACTGGCGAACTGCATCGCTCGACCAACGACTTCCTGAAACTCTCGGTCAGCCGGACGCCGTTCGTGATCGGCATCGCGGGGTCGGTGGCGGTCGGCAAGTCGACTACCGCGCGCCTGTTACGCGAACTGCTGGCTGCGTGGCCGCAACATCCTCGGGTATCTCTGGTCACCACCGACGGGTTCCTGCTGCCGAACGCGGAGCTGGAGCGGCGGGGACTGATGACCCGGAAGGGCTTCCCCGAGTCGTACGACCGCCGGGCGCTGCTGCGCTTCGTGATGGACGTGAAGTCCGGCAAGCAGGAGGTGGCGGCGCCGGTCTACAACCATCTGACCTACGACATCGTGCCCGACGCGTCGGTGGTGATCCGTCGACCGGACATTGTGATCTTGGAGGGCCTGAACGTCCTGCAACCGGCGCGGATGCGAGCCGACGGGACCAGCGGACTGGCGGTCAGCGACTTCTTCGACTTCTCGGTCTATGTCGATGCCGACGATGACGACGTCCGCGATTGGTACGTTCACCGGTTCCTGGCGCTCCGGGACACCGCGTTCCGGGATCCCCGCTCGTACTTCACCCGCTATGCCGACCTGAGCCGAGACGAGGCGATCCGGCAGGCGCAGTACGTATGGGACACGATCAACGGGCCCAACCTCAGCCTCAACATCCGCCCGACCCGCGGTCGGGCTACCGCCATCCTGCGAAAAAGCGGGGACCACCGCGTGGAGTGGGTGCGGATCCGCAAGGTTTGATTGATCGGCTCCCGGGCCCCGGCACAACCTCGATTCAGGATCGGCGAAGATCGACGAGCGCATTCTTGCCCGCCCGCTGCATCAGAGCTCGAGCGGCGGACTCCGTTGTTCACGAGTCCGCTCACCCGAGGCACAGGCAATGTTGCGCACCTGGCCAGGTCGACGGTGGGCGGACTCGCGCAACACCAATCAACGATTACCCGATCGCAACCGATAACGTCGCGAGTATGACCACAATGCAGTACCCCAGCACGTCGTCGAGGCAACGGATGACGCTCGGCGCCGGCACGGCGATGAAGATCGGCTTCTTCGGGGCATTCGGCGCATTCTTGTTCATGCTGATCGTCTACGCGGTTATCGGCCTGATCGCTCTCGTGCTCGTCGTCACGAACTCCTTTGATTCTCTGGTGAATCTGTGGCCGAACTGACCCCGCCGACCTGAAAGGGCGCTGAGCCGCCGAAGCGCTCAGAGCGCGAGGTGAGATCGAACAGCGTCAGCTAGGCGGTAGGCGACGTCATTGGCCACCTCGAAGGTCTTGGCCTCCACCATGACCCGGACCAGCGACTCGGTTCCTGAGGGTCGGAGCAGAACTCGGCCGGTGTCACCCAGCTGTTGCTGGGCTTCAGCGACGACCCGAATCAGCTCAGGATCTGAATCTGCGCGCGCCTTGTCGACGCCTGGCACGTTGACCAGCACCTGCGGCATCCGGGTCATCACCGCCGCCAGCTCAGTGAGCGCCTTACCCGTGTCCGCCATGATGCTCATCAAATGGAGCGCGGTGAGCACGCCGTCGCCGGTCGTGGCGTGTTCCATCATCACCACGTGGCCGGACTGCTCACCGCCGAGAGTGAACCCGCCTTCGTGCATCGATTCGAGTACGTACCGGTCCCCCACCTTGGTTTGCTCGACTCGAATCCCGTTGTCCCTCATCGCCTGGACGAACCCGAGGTTGCTCATCACGGTGGCCACGACGGTGTCGTTCTTGAGCCGCCCGGCGTCCCGCAGCGCGAGAGCCAATATTGCAAGGATTTGGTCGCCGTCCACAACGTTGCCGTCTGCGTCGACCGCCAGGCAGCGATCCGCGTCTCCGTCAAGAGCGATGCCGATGTCCGCTTCGTGCTCGAGAACCGCCGATCGCAGTGAGTCCAGATGCGTCGAACCACAGTTGTCGTTGATGTTGATGCCGTCCGGGGTGGCATGGATCCGGATCACCTGGGCGCCCTGGGCCTCGAAGGCC